>CAYITH010000001.1:0-27958 GCA_964366295.1 Candidatus Woesearchaeota archaeon
ACTATAGGGCTTCTTGACGGAAAGCAGATTAATGTCTTAAGAAAAATGACTTCTGGAGTTCCTGGAAAAATAAGGGCAGGGGGACAATGCTTAGCTCCAGATACCCTTGTTAATGTAGAAAATAAAGGGCATATTAAGATAGAAGAAATTGAAGAAAGTGACAATATACTGGGGATTAATTTTGAGGATATGAGTCAAGTATATAATAAATGCCTAAAAAAATGGAGAGTTAATAAAAAAGAGTGGCTATCTATTTATACCGACAATAATAAAGAGATATTTGCATCATTAGACCATACATTTTTCTCATTTAAAGATAAAAAGATTATTGAGTTGCCTGCTGAAAAATTATCTCTTGGGAATGCCCTGATAGATGAAAAAGGTAGAATAGCAAGAATTATCTCAATAAATAACAATAGAATTGAGAGAGAGTTAATAGATTTAGAAGTAGAAAATCATAACTTTATTGCAAATGGACTGATTGTTCATAATTCTTCTCAGCGATTCGAGCGCATCACAGAAAATCTTGCGAAAGAATTTTTCAGGCGAGTCAGCGCTGCAATGAAAGAATGCTTTTTTGACAACAAAAAGCTAAAAGGAATTTTAATTGGTGGGCCGGTTCCGACAAAAGAAGAATTCCTAAAGGAAGGCGAGTTAGTTACAACTTTGAAGGATAAGGTTCTTGCTGTGAAAGATTTGGGAAATACTGATGAATCCGGATTGGAAGATCTTGTGAACTTGTCGCAGGACATATTGGCACAACAGGAAATTATACATGAAAAAAAGGCGCTGGAAGAATTTTTCTTCACGCTCGGAAAAGAACCCGACAAAGCAGCTTACAAGGAAGAAGATGTCCGCAAGGCGTTAGAATACGGCGCTGTTCGCAAGATTATATTATCAAAAAAACTTGAAAAGAGCAAACTGAAAGAGTTTATGGAAAAGGCAAATGAGATTTCTGCAGAATTTGAGATAGTTTCAATAGAAACTCCAGAAGGCCAGCAATTCTGGAACCTCGGCGGAATTGGAGCTTTGTTGAGATATGGGATTGGAAAGTGAGTAAGATTTTTCTGGGAAAAAATAGGTCTATGAAAAGCTTTATATACTCGGCATATATGCCATATATACATTAAAATGGTACAAGCAGTAATTGATATACCTGAAGAAGCAAATCATATATTGAACATAGTGAAAGCGAGGTATAACCTAAAAACAAAAAGCGAAGCTATTGCGAGAGTTGTGCTAGAACGCGGGGGAGAGATACTAGAACCTGAGATAAGGCCAGAATATTTAGAAAAACTTAAAAGAATGTCTACTGAAAAAGGAATTCCTTTTAAGAATATTGATGAACTAAGAAAAATCATTGAGGGATAAATGTACAATTATGAGATACAGCCTTTGCTACAAAAAATTCTTAATAAATTATTGAGGAAAGATAAAGCTCTATATGAACAAGTAATGAAAAAGATTGAAGAAATTATAAACACTGGAGATGTTGAGCACTATAAAAATCTTAGATACAATTTAAAGGATTATAAGAGAGTTCATGTTGGCAGTTTTGTTCTTGTCTTTAAATTTGACAAAGGTTTTAATCTTATAATATTTGAGGATTTTGACCACCATGATAACATATACAAGTGAAACATTTAAAACTGCCAATTCCAATATTTAGTTATGAGAATAATGGCGGACTTGCAGATACACTCGCGTTATGCGCGGGCAACGAGCAAGAACATTACTATTGAAAATCTTGAAAAATATGCGCAAATTAAGGGAATTAACATTTTAGGGACGGGCGACTTTCAGCATCCACTTTGGAATAAAGAGATTAAGGAAAAATTGAAAGAGGATGATAAGGGAATATTGCGGACTGCCGGAGGGTTTCCATTTTTATGGCAGACAGAGGTAAGTTTGATGTTCTCTCAAGGCGGAAAAAGGAGAGCAGTTCATTTATTAATTTTTGCGCCAAATGGCGAGATTGCTGACAAAATAACTGCTTTTCTTGGAAGTAAAGGCCGGCTGGATTATGACGGAAGGCCAATATTTGGAATGAGCTGCAAGTACCTGACAAATGAGCTGAAAAAGATAGATGGCCAAATAGAAATAATTCCAGCGCATGCTTTTACTCCATGGTTCGGAATGTATGGAAGTGAGAGCGGATTTGATTCTATTGCCGAGTGTTTTGAAGAAGAAGCAAAACACATTCACGCTATAGAAAGTGGAATGTCAGCAGATCCTGCGATGATATGGAGATTAAAAGAAAGGGTGAATATAGTTTCTTTCTCAGATGCGCATAGTTTCTGGCCTTTTAGATTAGGAAGAGAGGCAACAATATTTGAAATTCCTGAATTAAGTTATATTGAGATTATGAAGGCAATTCTAACAGGCGATGGCCTTGTTGGGACAATTGAAACTCCGCCCGAATATGGAAAGTACCACTATGATGGGCATAGAAACTGCAATTTTTCCTGCTCGCCTGAAGAAACAAAAAAGATAAACGGAATCTGCCCTGTTTGCAAAAAAGAATTGATTATAGGCGTTGAGAACAGAATTGACGAGATTGCTAAAGAGAAGACCGGTTTTAAGCCAGATAATGCAAAGAGTTTTTATTCTATATTGCCTTTGCAGGAGCTGATTGCGCTGGCTTATGGGATGCGAATGGAAAGCAAAAAAGGATGGGAAATTTATAATTTATTGATAGCGCAATTTGGAAATGAGTTTAATATATTGTTGAATGTTTCAAAAGAGGAACTTTTGCTAAAGAAAGTCAATAATGCTTTAGTTGATTTAATCTTGCTTGGAAGAGAAGGAAAGCTGAAAGTCAAACCGGGATTTGATGGAGAGTATGGGGTTGTGCAGATGCCGGAGAAGCAGGGGAGATTGGCGTAAAATGATAAATAGGATAATCAAATTTATCACAAAGAAGAAGAAAGAGGGTGATTGTCTATTTTGCAAGAAAAAATTTATAAGTGAAAGATATATATCCTATTATCAAGGCATAGGATTTATCAATGTTGCAGATTGTTATTGTTCAAATAAATGTAAAATGGCAATGAGTAAAGCAATCAAAAGATGTTTTAATAGAAAATGGTTATCCAGACAAGAAAGATTAGCAGTTAATAGTTTAAGATACATTGACTTCTAACAATCAACCATCTCCTCAATCTTCTTCTTAAAAATATCAAGCGAATGAGCAGGAACTTGCGCGCCTGTTGCGTTTTCGTGGCCGCCGCCGGTTGCGCTTTCTATGCCGTTAATAGCTTTTAGAGTTATGTCGCGGGCTTTTTTTCCTCTAACAGATATATTCACTTTTTCACCTTTAATATAACACACTACTACAAGTGAATTAGGATATAAATATGAGAGTTCATTTGATATGTCTGCTGAAATGCTTAAATCTCCAGAGTATTCAAAAAACAAAAGATTCCCATTTATTGATGACTTTGCTTTTTCCACCAGCTTCTGGTATTTTTTGTTTATTTCTTCGTACCTTTCCAACATATGCTCTGAGGAATTAAGTATATCATAAGGATTTTTGGCAGTGTAGAGAAATTTGAGCATCTGAATAACATTGCGAGTTTTGTCTTTCAGAGCAAAACTAAAAATTCTTGCCAGCTTGCCCATTTCAGTTTTATAAATTGCTTCTGCAGGAGTTTTCACAGAGTTCCACAACTCTGAAAAATCTTTGCAAGCTTCTGCTGAAAAGTCCGGCAAAAAATGGTCTCCGATACATCCAACTAAAGCGAGCCAATCCTCGCCTTTGTTATTAACAATTTTTGAGCAAATGTATGTAATTGGCTCGCCAAATTTTTTTACATTGTCAAATGAGTTGTAGTACGATAAGTTTTCAAACTTCTGGTTTGGCATGTTGTGATGGTCAAGCCATATAACCGGAGTTCCTTTTTCATTGAGCTCTTGAAAAAATTCAGGCTCTGCTGTAGGTTTGTCTAATATAATCGCCATATCTCCGTTATGCTCTGCAACCTTTTTTGCATAACTTTTATTTAATCCTGGAAAAGACTTTGCAGGAATACCTACGCCGCGAAGCAACCAACGCCTTAAAAGCAGAAACGAGCATAAGCCATCAGCATCGTTGTCAAAGAAGAATATTGGGTTTTGAGAGCTTTCTAGGAATGTTCTTATTTCTGAAATCTGATGAGCAGTTAACATGCTTGAAATTTAGAAAAGGGGGTTTTTATACATTCTTATTAATAATTTATAAATCGAAACATTTAAATATACTAATATTAATTTATAATAATGGGAACAATAACAATTAATATAAATGATGAAACCGAAAGACTCTTTCGCGAAAGAGTTAATCAAATTTATGGTAAAAGAAAGGGGGTTCTTGGAAAAGCTATTGCAGAAGCGGTTATGGATTGGGGAAGAAAGAGAAAAAATTTAGAAATTTGTATGAAATTGCTTAATGAGGGTGTTAAGATGGGCAAGATAAAATATAAAAATCGCGGAGAATTATATGAAAGGAGTTGACACAAATATTCTGGTTTATGCTTTTGACTTAAGTTGCGAAGAAAAAAGGATGAAGTGTAAAAAAATAGTTTGGAATGTCTTTAATGGTATAGAATCTGCTGCTATAACTAATCAAATACTCGCTGAATTTTTTATTGCAGTTACAAAAAAGATAGAGAAACCGTTATCAGTAGATGAGGCAAAAGCTATTATTGGGGCAATACTAAGCAGTGAAAACTGGAAAGTGTTTAATTATACTGCTGAGACTCTCTTTAATACTCTTGATAATAATATTTCTCATTTTTGGGATGCGCTAATAGCTAGAACCTTCTTAGAAAATGGAATTAGAGAGATTTTAACTGAAAATACTGCGGACTTTTCTAATCTTGGAATAATGGCCATAAAACCATTTTAATTATGCACATCAAAATCCTCTTTTTCCTGTTTTGTCCTGCATGTCGGATTAAAACAAAAAACCCATGGGCGTTTTCCTTTTGATAGGCGGATGAGCTTGGGAAAACCGCATTCGCAAAGCTTTCCGGTTTTTTTGATTATGCCGTTTGGAGGAAGAGAAAAAGTAGTTTTGCAGTTTGGATAAGCATTGCAGGCAATAAAACTTCGTTTTGTCTTTCTGCTAAAGGTAATTGCAAGCTGGCCTTTTTTGCAGACAGGGCAGGGCATTAACTCGGCTTCTTTTTTTTGAGCTTCACGAAGGGCGGTTGTTGCTGAAAGAAGCGCCGCGCCAATTTTATTTTCTGATTTTTTGAACTGCTCAGCTATTTTTTTTATTGTTGCTTCTGCTTTTTTTATAATCTCTTTTTCTTTTTCAGGAAGATTTTTTTTAATAACGTTGAGAGAATCCATCTCTTTTTCAAATTCTCTCGTGAGGGCTTCGTCAAGGATTATCTCTGAATTTTCTTCGAGTGTTGAGACAAGAGCTATTCCCAGTGGTGTGGCTTTGATGCTTGTGCCTTCAATATAGCCTCTGGTGTAGAGGGTTTCCAAAATTGATGAACGGGTAGATTTTGTTCCGAGATTTCTTTTTTCCAATTCTGAGACAATTGAAGCGGGACTATAACGTTTTGGCGGCTGGGTTTCTTTCTCTTCTACCCTGACTGCTTCAATTTCATACTGCCCGTTCAATGTAGGCAGAACCCCTTCTTGAATAGAAGCAGGATAAATGGAAAGCCATGTTTTCTTTTTTATTGTTGTTGCGCGCGCTGTAAACAGAATATCGTTAACGAGTGCTGAAATTTTCTTGTTCTCAAGTATTGCGTCTTCACAAAAGCAGGCGAGAAATCTCTTGACAATAAGGGAATAGAGCTTAAACTCGTCGCCTGAAATGTCTGCTTGTTCTCCGGTAGGATAAATTGACGGGTGCGCAGGGTCTGATTTTTTTCCTTCTATTGGCGAATTTCTAGTGCAAAGATTTGTGTTAAAATCTCCCGATAGCCTCTTTATTATTGCTTGTGGATTTATAGTAGTGGGTATTTTTTGAGATGAAGTGCGGGGATAAGAGATAATTCCTGCCAGATATAATGACTGTGCGGTCTGGAGGGTTCTTGCAGGAGTAAAGCCAAATAGGCGATAAGATTCTATTTGCAAAGCGGTTAAGTCGAAAGGAAATGGCGGGGGAAGTGATTGCTCTTCTATATCTGTCTTTACATCTGCTTTTTTTCCTTTTAGGCTCTTGAATTTTTCAAGTTCTGAAATTTTTGTTATGTCTTTGTTGTGCTTTAGTTCTATACCCTGAATCGTTATAAACACCTGCCAGTAAGTTTCTGGCTTAAACGAGATTATTTGCCGTTCTTTGTCAACAATAAGCTTCAATGCTGGGCCTTGAACTCTGCCTATTGAAAGAATCTTGAATGCGCCGGCTGATTTGATTGCGGACATCAAAGCACGGCTTAAGTTTATACCATAAAACCAATCAAGAAAATGACGGGTTTCACCTGCAATTGCCTGACCGAATTCTATCGACTGAAGCGGATGATTGAAGGACTCTTCGAGTTCTGGCTTTGTCAGTGAGGAAAACTTCATTCTTTTTGCATTCTCCTGATGACAGATAAACCGGATTATGTTCCAGCCTATTACTTCGCCTTCTACGTCAAAATCTGTTGCAACTATAAATGATTCAGCTTGCTTGGCAAGTTTTTCCAGAACAGAATAATATTTTTTTGTAAAATCAGACTTTGTGTTTTTCTTCCAGGACGGCACCCATTCTATATCAAAAACAGGCCAGATTCCTCCGCGTTTTTTTTGCGCAAGCGTAAAGAGATGCCCGACAGCGCAGGCAACGGTAATGTTTTTGCCTTCTCTCTGAAGCTCATAATAAGGAACACCTAATTCAACATATTTGCGCGGGGCGCCTAATGCCGAAGCTATTTTTAAGGCAGCTTGAGGTTTTTCGGTGATTATTAGTATGCTGTTCTTCTTTATTGCTTTTTTATCCAGCTTCTTGCCTTGCTTTTCAATTGTGACTAAAGACTCTTTTTTTATTTCTTTTACCGGAATTGATACTGAAATTCTTACATTTTCTGGCTTTATCGGAAGCGGATTTTCAAGCTGTACGCTTTCTGTTGATTGTTTGCGAGGCATAAACACTTAATGAAACGCTAATTTAAGAAGGTATCGTCCCAATCATTCAATTCTATGACACGCATTCAGGTCTTTTTCAAATGGCTTTAAGTCGGCGGGAATCTTAATGTTTTTGATAGGAGAGTTAAGGGAAATTCCCCTGTCTTTTTTTATTTTCCAAATCTCACTATTGAAATCCATAAGCTTGTCGATAATAGTTAAGTCTGTTTTTTTAGTTTTTGCTTCTGGAAATTCAGCAGATAGCAGGTCTATGCCTATCTCTTTGGCGATTGTGCTGGATAACTGCGGAATTATAGGATATATTAAAGCGAGAAATCTTTCAAGCAAAAAATGAATAGTGTATTTTGCTGAATCTGACTCTTCTTTTGTAAAAAGATTGTCTTTGTTGTAGGCACGGCTTTTTACCATTTCAATATAATGAGATGCAAAATTTTCCCAAAGAAAACGCCTTAATTTTTGCGACGGGTGATGGAAGTCATAGTTTTCGTAGCAATTATCTGTTTCTTTAGTGAGACTCTCAATATAACTTATAAATAGCTTATCTAAATCTGTGGATGTTATCTTGTTTTTTGGCTTGCCAAACTGCATTATAAAACGAGCAACATTGAGAAGCTTGTTTAGTGTTTTTAACTCAGATGAAATTTTTTCTTTTGAACATGGCAGGTCTTGCTTTGATAGGTCGCCTTCTGTTGCAGCCCAGAGGCGTATGGCTTCTGCGCCATAATTGCGAAGAAGTTCCTGCGGGTTTATAATATTTCCGATGGACTTTGACATTTTTTTCCCGGTAGCATCAACAATATGCTGATGAATCCAAACATCCCTGAAAGAGGGTTTCTTTGTCTCAAGAAAACCGCGAAGCAAGGTGTAGTACAACCATGTGCGGACAATCTCTTTTCCCTGCGGTCTTAAGGAAGCAGGGAATGATTTTTTGAAAAAGTCATTGTTGCTCTTGTATTTTAAAATATACAACTCGGAGATGGAAGAGTCCATCCAAGTGTCAAAAACGCGCTCTTCGCCCGTCCATTTTGCGTTTTTAAAATCTGATAACTTGCCTATGAGTTTTCCATTTTTGAAGACTTCTGAGTTTTTTGGCGGAGACTCTTTCCATGGTTCATAATAAATGCCTGCTGGCGGAAGGGCTATTAAATCTCCGGAATGCCACAGAGGAATGGGAGTTGCATAATAGCGCCTGCGAGAGATTGGCCAGTCAATGCTTATTGAATCAAGCCAAGAGAGAAGAATTTTTTTTGAGTCTTCTGGGAAAAAATTTATCTTGTCAGCTATATTTCTTATTTCATCTTTAAACTCCATCTGTTTTAAATAAAATTCAGGCATTTCTATGAACTCTATCTCTGCTCCAGAACGCTCTGAAACAGGAGTCTTGTGAACAATATTTGATTGCTTGACTAATAAACTTTTTTCTTTCAGCTCATCAATTATTTTAGAGCGAGCTTCTTTAACAGACAAACCAGACAGAAATCCTGCATTTTCATTCAGCTTGCCGTCGCGATTTATTGCTATTAGGGGGGTTAATTTTTGTTCGCGGAAAAATTGTATGTCACTTAAGTCGCCGGCAGAACACATCATAACAAGCCCTGTGCCTTTGTCAACTTGGGCAAGAGGGTGGGGCTTTATTGGCACTGATTTGTTAAACAACGGCGAGACTGCTGTTTTTCCATTAAGGTGAGAGTAGCGAGAGTCTGCAGGATTATAGATAACCATGCCGCAAGTGCAAATTAACTCTGGACGGGTTGTGCCTATTACTATCTTTTCGCCTGTTTCTTTTATTCTCCATACGATATCATTAAAAGTTGAAGGCAAATCCTTGTAGTCTATTTCAGAATCTGCTATTGTTGTCTGGAGCTTTGTGTCCCAGTTTGTAATGCGTGTTGCTTCATAGACTAGCCCTTTTTTGAAAAGCGAAATAAATGTTGATTGTGTGAGGGTGCGGTATTCCGGAGAGTCTGTCAGATAAACTGCACCAATATGCTCTCCCTGCTTGTAGGAAGTGAATGAAATTCCAAGTTTCTTGAAAGTGTCTGCAGTCTCGTCAGAACTTTCGTCCACTAATTTTTTGCATAACGCTATAAACTTTTCCCTGCCTATCTTAAATGGTGAGGTGTTGAATTTTTTTTCTGCGGCAAGCTCTATTGGAAGTCCGTTCCTGTCAAGGCCAAGAGGAAAAATAACTGAAAAGCCCCTTGCTCTTTTGTATCTGGCAAAAAAGTCCATATAGCAGTAGGTAACTGCCTGCCCTATATGTATCGGAGAGTTGACATATGGCGGAGGGGTATCAATTGAATAAATTTTATCTGATTTTTTATCTTTAAATCTGAACATTTCTGAGTCTTTCCATTCGTCGGTTATTCTAGATTCTGTGTCAACAGACCATGATTTCAGGTCTTTTAATTTTGGCAAATCCATCATATTGAAAGATAAAAATAGGTTAAAAATGTTCGCTTAATAGAAATAATCAGCTAGACAGCATAATCTGCGCGGATGCCTTAACTTGCAAATTGCTTTCTGTTCAATGTTGTAAATTGTTTGCTTTGTCGTGTGATATCTTTTAGCAATCTCTTCAAGAGTATGCTCCATATTATCTATTCCAAATCTCAACCTGATTATTTCTGCTTCTTGGCTTGGAATAGTTTTAAGTAATTTTCTCAATCTTTCCCGCATAGAATTGTAAATTGCCTGTTCATAAGGAGATGGTTGGGTAGACTGCGGTTCAGAATATTGGATTTCTTCGCGCTCTTTTTTAATACATTCCGCATATTCATCTCTAGCATTGCATTGTAGGGAAATAAATTTTGGCATTGGCGGAGTACATGAATTATTCTTTCTTTCGCGCTCTATGTCTATTGTAGTCTTGCGAAGCTGGTTTGGAAATATCTTTGCGACTTTTTGACAAAGCGCTTTGCATATTATTGTTGCGGTTTTCTTTGGGGGAAATGCTCTGCATCTTTCATAAGAATGAAACGTTATCGAATTTATACCGGTTATTTCTTCAAGTTCTTTAATAGTATAACCATTTTTTAAACGCGCTTCTCTAAGAGGATAGTTGAGGTAATTATCTTTTAAATCCCGCCGAAATTTGCATAATAAAGGTTCCACAAACCATGATGAAAACTTGACTTTAAAAAAATGTATATACTGCAGAATAAATTATTTTAGATGAAAACGAGAGTGTATAATACTCATAATAGGGATTTAGTCCTATTATCTTAGAGTTAAATAAAACCCATAGAAATGGTAATAATTAGTAAGTAGTAACGAACCAAAAGGTTTATAAAGGTTAATTCGTCTTATTTACTATGGAAAACATAAAAAGATTATTTTATGATGTAGATGAAGCAGGACAATTTTTATATTCTGCAATATCTGGAATAACTAAAGGAAGAGCAGATTGCGATGTAAAATCTATCTTTTTAGATGGCGGAGCATACAAATGGATGAAATCCCAAAATCCTTTCCCAGTTCCTTTTTTTATGAAGATAATCAATTTAGAAGCAGAAGACCAAGAAAGGGTTCTTTCAAGATTACCAAAAATTTTGCAAGAGGATCCCGAAAGAATAAGATATTATCTTAAGACTTTAATTCCATTTTTTAGATTCTCTGATTCTAAAAGATATAACATTGTAACCGAAAAAGGATTGATGACCCAGCCCATAAATCAAATAATAACGCCTGCACAAATGGAATTGGATTCTATTGCTGGCTGGTATAATCAAGATATACAGGAATTAGTAGATATGGATACTTATATGGCTGTCAAATTAGGAAATCATAGGAGATTTTTTCAAAGGTTCTGTCCATTCGTATTTGAAAAATTTCCCGGTTATGCACCCCTAGATAATTCTCAAAAATCACTTATTAAAAGATTTGCAGAAGGCATAATAGATTCCAACCCTATTAGTTCTAAAGAATTAACTGACTTAGTTAAATAATAATGCCTTTATTATAGACTTATTTTTCAATAAAACATTTATAGAAAGCTTAATTAACATACCTGCGTTATCAATTAAATGGACGCAAAAAAAGCAGTTGAACAGCTGAAATATCTTGAAAAGCTTGCTCCGAAAAATATGCGGCTGGCGGCAGAGTGGAACGAGAGATGGAAGATACTAATTTCTACAATAATGTCGTCGCAGTCGCGAGATGAGACTACAATAAAAATTGCGGAAGAGCTTTTCAAGAATTATAATGGATTAAACGAACTGGCTAATGCAAAATATGAGAAAGTGTTAAAAATTTTGAAAAGCTTAAATTATAATAAAACCAAGGCAAGGCACATAATAGAAACTGCTGGAATATTAATTGAAAAATATGGCAAGAAAATTCCTGAAAATATCAAAGAACTGCTTGAACTGCCGGGTGTTGGAAGAAAGGTTGCTAATGTGTATCTTGTCGAGGCTTGCAACGCTGAAGCAATTGGTGTTGACACGCATGTTGCAAGAATTTCGAGAAAACTTGGCTGGGCGAAAAGCAAAAACCCACATAAGATAGAAAAAGAACTGCAGGCGCTTTTTCCCAGAAGATACTGGAATTCTATAAATTACATTCTTGTGAGGTTTGGAAGAAGCGTCGATAGAAAAGAGGAAGATGAAGTCATTATGAAGATGAAACGAAAAATATATAAATAAAAGCATAATATTGATTTTGTGAAAGAAGGAAATAAAAAAGCATAAAATGTATATGTTTGTTCTGAAAAGCTTAATATAACAAGACAAAGATGCGCTATAATTTATTATATTTAGAAGAAACTGATTTAGAAATTCGGTTATCAATGCAGGGAGTAATGAGAGATCTTGGAATGGTTTCGAAAGTAGTCGAGATACCTATAGTTTTATATGAAGGCCGTATTCCGGCTGTTAATAAAGGAGCCATGAAAAGCTTGGAAGGAAGAGGACATATTGAAGTCAGGCCTGTTCATAGAAACGGAACTATTTACATAGGATGTTATTTAACTAAACAAGGGGAAGAATATCTCTCCAAAAAAGAGAGAAAGTTACGGAAAGCTGTTAAGTAAACCCTAAAACTTAACATAAAGATTAGCAGGATAATCCTTAATTCCTAAATTTTTTCTCTCCTCATTAAACCATCTAACCAAAGCATAAGCTTTTTAACTGCGTTTTTTCTCATATAGATATGGCGAAAGACAATAAAATAAATATTCCTGGAATGGGCGGGCTTGTGCGGTATGATGAGGAGCAGGATACAAGATTTCACCTTAAACCCGAGCATGTTGTTGTGCTTGTTATCGCAATAATACTTTTCTCTATCTCGTTGAGGATATTCTTCTGAGGCAAAAATGTTTCCAAATATAGACCCAAGAAAAATGCAGTCAATGCTTAAACAGCTTGGAATGCAGCAGGATGAAATAGAGGCAACACGCGTAATAATAGAACAAGCAGACAAGAAGATAATAATTGAAAACCCGAGTGTTGCAAGGATAAAAATGCAGGGACAGGAGAGCTGGCAGATAAGCGGAAATGCGAGGGAAGAAGAGAGCAATAATGAAGGAGATATCAAGACTGTAATGGAAAAAACAGGCAAGAGCAGAGAAGAAGCGGAAAAAGCTCTTAAGGAATCAAATGGTGATTTGGCAGAAGCAATATTGGGATTGAGCAGTTAATTATTTTTATTTTCAAATTGGTTTAATACCCTGCGGTCTTGCCGCAGTCAATTTGAAAAGACTAAAATTGCCGGTCGCTGAAAGCGAAAAAATTTGCGATGAATACCCTATGCTCTTGGCATAGGGATAGCAAATTTTTAGGCAATTTTTTTATGCATAATTCGTATGTTTTAAAAGGCTATAAAATACAGAAAGTAAATGGCAAAAGTATTATTGGTTGAAGATACTCCTGAGTGCAGAATACTAGCGGTTGCTACTTTAACACACAAAGGTCATGAAGTTATTGAAGCTAAAGACGGAAGTGAAGGATTGGAAGCTATTGCTCAAAATCCAAAAATTGCATTAGTGGATTATAATATGCCTGTAATGGACGGATATGAATTTACAAGAGCAGTGAGAACTGATGATAAATATGCATTACAAAGAGATACTGTTTTAATAGGAATTGGCGATTTTCCAGTGAATAAAAGAGAATTCCTTACAGATAGAAGATGCTTTGAAAAGCCATGGAGTCTTAAAGAGCTAATTGAAGCTGTTAATGAATATTGTTCTGTTTAAAATCCTACTAACCGCTATAGCATATAAATGCTTATTAAGTTAGAGCTTGATTATTATTCATGGAGAAGAAATTTGAGAACTATGTTATTTCATTGGCTAGAGCAGAAAAAGCGCTTCGTGTGGGAGAGCATATAAAGCATGTAACTTTTCCTCTGCTGAAAGATACAAAACTTCTTCTTAAGATATTAACAGAGTCTTATCTCTCAATAATGCACGCTATAAATGCAATATTGCAATATGAGTATGCTATGAAAAGAACCAGCATAACGAGCAATGCAAGGGATAACTTGATTATATTCAGAAATAAATGCGCTGGCAGATACGGAATAAGCGAAAAAGAGTTGGGAGAGCTGAGAGAGCTTATTTTTCTTGCTGAAATGCACAAAAAAAGCCCGCTTGAGTTTACAAAACACGGCAAAATTGTTATAATGAGCGACTCCAGCCAGGTTTATACAATTGATTATGAAAACATGGCTGATTTTTTGGAATTGGCGAAAGGAATGTATGAGAAGGCAAAAGAGGGGATTAAGAGATTATAGAAAACTTTTTAATTAGAAGACCTTTGTTAAAGTATGCTTAAACAATGGGCTTTTGTCCTTGTATTTGTAGAATTTTTCATTGCTTTTGCGAGTCTTTCTTATGCGCAAAATATCTCGGTAAGCTATGACTATTCAGCAATTGCAGGAGTGAATTTCAGCTTTTCTCTGGAGCTGGTTAATTTTTCAGCGGACACTTATGATATTAAAATAGACATAACAAACAGCACCGGCAGCAGGATAAGCCGGATTTATGACAATGGAACATGGAAATCCACTAATTTTTATATTGTTAAGGCAATAAATCTAAGTGAAGCCAGCAGAGCAAATTTCAGCTTGAATACAACTGAAGATTATACCGGAGTGGCAAATATTACCATCAAGATTAGAAACAGCCAAAATAATAATGATATGGAAACCTTTGTTGGATATTTCTTGAATGTGACTCCAAAAACAGAAACGCAAATCAATTCCTCGCAAAACAGCACAAACCAAAGCGCACAAAATAATACTGGAACCGCGCAAACTCCAGCCAGCTCTGGCAATACTACGCAAACAACAAGCGTTATTGAGGAAAGTGAAGGCATCAGCTTAAAGTTTCCGACTAATGTCAGCGTTAGCGAGATTTTTAATGTGACTGTAAAAATGTTTAACTTGAAAAATAAGCCTTATGATTTAAAAGTTGAGTTGAGAATTGGCGAGACACTTGTGTCGGAAGTTTACAACGAAAGAGACAAAGAGTGGCAGTCTTCTTTCTACTACCTGCAAAATTTCACAGAGTCAAATGGAAACCAGATGAGAAATGTCAGTTTAAGGCTAAAAAACAATGTTGTGAAGTCTGACAGAGATGCTATCTTGAGCGTTAAATTGAGAAGAAGCGGAACACAAATTTCTTCAAAGAGCGAAGATATAAAGATAACATATGCCGATAAAACAGCGGGTGAAAAATACCTCAATGAGACAACGAATGAGACAATAACTAAAATTGAGGATAATAAAATCTACCTAAACAAAAAAGAAGAGACACAAGGTATAAAAAGTACTCCATACAGAAGCTTTAAAGAGTTTGTAAGAGAATATGCAATTTATGGATTTGCCATACTTAGCATTTTTCTTATAATAATACTGAAAGATGAGCGAGAAAATACAGGCGAGAATAATAATTGAAATGCTTGGAAAGCCAGCAGAGCACTTAATTGAAACAATGAAGCAGTTAATTGAGCAGTTGGGAAAAGAGCCGAATACTGCTGTTGCGGAGTATAAAATAGCCGCTCCAAAACAACTGGAAAACTCAATGTTCAGTATATTCGGCGAAGTAAGTCTTGAAGCAAACAGCGTCAACACATTATTTTCGCTTCTTTTCAGCTATATGCCCTCACATATCGAGATATTATCCCCTGCTGAAATTAAGATGACAAATTTTCAGTTCAATGAGATTGTCAATGAACTGCAAAGAAGACTGCATAAGTATGATGAAATTGCAAAGAGAGTTTATTTTGAGAATACTATATTAAGAAGGCAGATGGAAGAAGCAGGTATAAAGCCAGCTGTTGAAGAAATGGTGCAGAGAGCGAAAAAGGGAGAAGCTGAAAAAGAGACAGAAGAGCAAGGAAGAAAAAAGAAGAAAGGCGGAAAAAAAGGAAAGAAAAAGAAAGCGGGGTAGAGATGAAGAAGAATTATAGAAAGGTTTGTATATAGATATATACCTATATGTATATGGCAAGACTAATTAATGTTTCAGATGAAGTATATGAAAAATTGACAGGATTATTGCTGCTATATGCCTCAAAAATAATATTGAACTACTAACATATAACCTTAAACATTCTGAAAGACTGGAGAGTTTTGGACTTATGGGTAATTCTGTTGGTTATATCAAAGGACGCTGAAAATTTACCAAAAATGCGCCTTTGATAGATAGAAGAGGACAATAAATCCGGTAGAATATTATTGTCCTTGACTATAGTATTGTTTTTTCAGAATTATACAGATAGAGAATTCTGGACAAAATGTATTCTAATTACCAGAATTCTCTATATTTTGGCAAATTAAGTTAATCATTTGTTTTTTAGCCCTCTAATAGATCTTAACTTTTCTTCTCCGTTTTGCATTCGAGCTATCTTTTTCAATGCTCTTTGCGCCATCTCAAGCTGAGAGTTTATGAATGCGGAGTGCTGTTTTTTCCAAGTCTTGTCAGTCAGGACAAATTTTGCCCAGCGTTCTATCTGTTCTGAATGAGAGGAGTCATGCGTCATTTTATTTCAAAATTTGGGTTTAATACCTCGCAGCTTGCTGCGAATTTTGAAAGACTGAAAATGCTGGTTGTCGAAGACAAAAAAATTTGCGATGAATACCCTACAGCTTGCTGCGGAGTTAGCAAATTTTTAAGCATTTTCTTTATTCTTTCATCCTTAATTTAATTATTTTATCTTTAATATTCCGAATTTCCGCTTCATTAATTTGTTCGGCGTAGATAATACGAAGGTGTTTTGCATCTTCCAAGTCTTTCTCTGACTTTAGATATTCTTCCTTAAATGCTATATTCATTTCTATGCTTGAAAACCATAAATCCAAGCCGGTAAAAGGAAGTTTTTTTCTTGTTTTTAACTGCAGTTCATCTAGAGAATCTTTTGCAAACTTGAGTTCCATTTCAGGCAAAAATTCTCCTTTTCTTATATAGCGAACACTCAATCCAGCGGACAAATAGTCACTATAGATTTTTTCCGGCGAAGCTGACTGCATGCACTCAAAACCGGATTTTTCCAGCCAATTATGCAGCAGCACAAACCTCTCACGAGGTATCTTTTCTATTATCATGTCTATATCTTCTGTGCCGCGGCTCCTGCCGTGGGCAATTGCGACAAAACCAGAGACTATAATGTATTTGCAGTATTTTTCTACTTCTGCTGAAAAGTCTTCTGCGAATTTATCAAGTATGCTTTTGTCATCTATACTGCGTGTTGCCATGGATAAAAAAAGCAGGCAGATTATATAAATGTTAGCGCTATGGGATAGTGTATACTAATTGTCACTGCATAAATTTATATAGTTAAAAATATCTACCTTTTTATGGAACAACAGAGCATCATATTGAGATTAGACAGAATAGAAGAAACCTTAAGAGAAATAAAAAATAGTATGGTAGATGTAGATGTTATTATAACTGAAGAAGAAAGAGCAATGCTTAATGAAAGTGTAAAAAATGAAAAAGAGGGAAATCTTATTTCTTTAGAGGCGATAAAAAATGTTCGAAATAAGGTTAGATAAACAGCCTGAGAATTTTATGAGCAAATGTGAAAATGAAATTTTTAATAGAATCAATGCTAAACTTGAAACTCTGAAATACAATCCTATTCCTCATGATGCTAAGAGAGTTATAGGTTATGAACTGCCTACATTTAGAATTAGAATTGGGAAATACCGGGCTTTATACAGAATTAATTATGAAACGAATATTATCATAGTAGTGAAAATAGATAAAAGAGACAGAGTATATGATTAGGAGTACCTTTTTACTGCCAGCCTACTCTGCCCGCGGCTTTATTATCGCTGTGCAGCTCCGCGGCGTTGGCTCGCTGCCGCTTGTGTCACGGCATCGGATATAGAAGGTTTTATCAGTTTTCCAATCAGTGAAATGTTCTGTGCTGTTCTGGAACGGCATGTCTATGCCGTCAGCGATGTTGAAGTTGCAGTTGCTGTTTGAGTAGGCGCAAGCGCTTTTTTCGTCTGTAACCACTTTTAGGCATCCTTCTACACCACATAGGGAGACGCCTTTTTCATTGTAAAAACGGGCAATACGGGGAGCTTGCTGGTCTACCTCAAGAGTAAAAGAAGCACTTTTTGTATCTGCGTTTCCACCCAGGTCAATGCACCTTATTGTAAGATTATAAGTTCCTTGGGCGAGATTTAAGGTTTGGGAGTGCTTGTTACTGCCTGTTGTAAAAAATGGCACGAAGTCGTTCTCGTTTCCTGTTTGGGAGAAGGAACAAGAGGCATCGCCGTTTGAGGCGCCGTTAGCGGTTTCAACTGAAATTTCAATAGGCGCAACTGAAGAAAATGCCCTTATTGTTCCGTTTGGCTTTATGTCAATTATATTTAGCGTCTGCGAACCGCGAAGTGTGAAAGGGAAACTTTCTGACATAATGTTTCTGTCTTTTTCTGCTGATAGGGGCTTGTCTTTGCATCTCACAAAAAAGTTATTGTCTTTTTTGTTTTCCAAGCCGAATAGAGTAGTTTTGCAGGTGAAGACAAGATTATTATTCACTTCAGAGCCGAAAGAACTGCATTGCATTGAATTTTCCATGAGAGAAAGGTCTTTATCTTGCCTGCTCCACTTGCATTCAGCAGGCTCATTGATGTAGAATTCTGCTTCTGTCTCGTTCAGATTAAACTGGACAAACTGGTTGTTTATTATGCTTGTGGCTTCAACTTGAGGAGGCGTTGTGTCTGGCTCCTGCTCAACGCAGAAGCGTATAGCGAACTCGTCGTCATTCACATTTCCGTTTGCGTCTTTGCATCTTGAGTATAAGGTGAAAGTGCCATCGCTTGGAACTACAACTCCTTCTGCTTCCAGTGAATCTCTCGATGGCAGTTTCATTGTTTGTGTATGGTTGTATAAGAAAAGATTTGTTTCTCCGAAAAAGAATTTCATTTCGTCAAACTTTCGCGTGTGATTAAAGTCAATCTTGCATTGCGTTGGCTCATTTGTTGAGATGCCGAATTGAAGCGGAGTAAATGCCTTTAAGCATCCATCTTCTCTCTCAGTATTAACAATTTTCATTCCCAAGCCAGGAGGCCTTATCTTAACATCTTTGTATTCATGGTCTTTTGTTAATACATCAGCGAATGGAATTATTGTTGGAGAGTCAACATCTCGTGGATTTACCCATGCGCAGGTATCATTGCCTGTTCCACTATTAAGAAGCTGGCACGCCTGCCCTAAGCTTCTGCATCTATATTCAGAACATGGTCTAAATTTATCATTATTGCACAGTTCGCAATCTGCTCCGCCAGTGCGCGGCTCAAACGGCTTGCACTGGAAGTTTATTGTCTGCGTTGTTTCTTTGCGATACATCGCATAAAACACAGCGAAGGCAACTCCTGCTCCGATGATGCCGGAGACGAGACCTGCATTTGAATTTAAAAAGCCAACTTTACTGCCAAGCCATCCCGCTTTTCCGCCGGTTGTTCCAATCAATCCATAAGCCGCTTTTCCTGCGAAAATCCCTGCGTAGGTAGCTGCTGAAAGAGCGTTTACTGTTGTTTCATCAACTCCAAACATTCTGCCTCCTGTCTGAATAATTCCGGCGACAACACCACCCCATACTAATCCTTGAGATGCCTGCCCCAAAAATATGCCCCATGGCTTTGCCCAAAATGTTCCTTTAGTTTCAAACAAACTTAAAAATTTCTCGCCTTGGAAACCTGCCGGCGCAACGGCTACTGCGAGTGCTGGAAAGCTCTTTAATGCGTTAGGATTTTCTGCATTAAGTTCGTAGAGTTCTTCGGAAGATAAACTACTACTTTTGTCTTTGTCGTATTTGGTGAATAAATCTAATGAAGAAGATTTGAATGAACTTTGTTCAAAATCGAATTGAGTATATTCTGTACCATCGATAAAGGATTTAGAATCGATATCCTCTTGTGTTATACCTGCAAAATTATCCTTATTAAACCCACTAATATCTGAAACTTTCACCAACCCTGTTTTTCCACTAGTTTGAGAAACATATTGAAAATATTCGTCGTCTTTTCTAATTAAAATCATACCATTTGAATTTATAGAATCTATTTTGTACTCTTTATCTGTGATAAATTTATTTGGAATATTTATACCTTTGTTGGTAGTATAACTATCTGGACTTAGCAAAACCTCATCCTCCACTGAGAATAATTTTTTAATAAACTCTATGAAAGAACCAGCTGTTTCTGCTGCGAAAATTACCCTGCCTGTTGTTTGCTGTGAGAAGGGCGAGGCAGATGCACCTGGAGAAAAGCCGATAGGGTTTTGGCGGATACTGGAAGCGACACTTACAGAGCCAGTGCAGTCGCTTATTTGAGAGCATAAACTTGTTAATGATTGGTTAAATTCCGGCTTAAGGCATTGTTCATTTTCTTCAACATCGCCTTTTCCGCCTTCAAAAAGTTTTTTTTCGTATTTTACAATGCACTGCGCATTGCCTAAAGCGCAAACACCTTCAGAGTCTCCCGGAGACCAAAACTGAATGCCGGGCTTGACATCGGGCAGGCAAACTCCAGTTCTTCTTATTCCTGTTGTGGTAGTGTTTCCAAAAGCTGTGAGGAATTTGGCTTTGTCTGTTTCTACCCATCTGCAATCGCGCTTGTCAGTGTTTTCGCAATCTGATTGTTCTTCTTGGCTTGCACAATCTTGCCAGCGATTTACACGGCAGGCGGCTTGTGAAAAATCGCCTTGTGTTGTTGGAATAGAATCTTCAATGCATTGCTCGTTGCGAAAATCAGCGCACGATTCTAAGACTTCCTCGCCAGCATAACAGACATGCTTCCATTGTCTGCTTCCTGTTGTATCTTGGCCTGCGCCAGTTGCGCTGTCGTAAATGCACCAGCTTTCTCCGTGCCTGTAATCATTTCCATCTATTGTGTCTTTGCAGTTTAAATTCCTGCAGACATTATCGCCAAAAGTTGGAGCTACTTTGTCTTTTTTTCTGTCAAAAGCAGAGCAGATACTTCCAGCAATATAATCGCAGTTTCCGCAGTTTGCAGGATTTGTGCCGACAGGACAGGCAGAAGCTTTTGGAACAACTTTTTTCCAGTATAGCTTATCATTAAATTTTGAGGCTTCATAGATGTTTGCTGCATTTCCGCAAGTATCCACAAAATAGACCTCATCTTTTCCTGGAACGCAGGTTGTTTTTGTTGATGGCCCGCAGTTAGTTGCTAACTCTTCTGCACTGCATAAGAAGTCTTCATAGAAAGTGGCGTTTGAAGTTATTTTTCCTTCGCTCGCAGTTGGGTTTTTGCAGTTTGCGCGTGTTGTGAAACTGCAGGTTTTAACAAAGTCCACTTCAAAAACACAGGCGCCCTCGTCTTCATTTTCTGCTATGGCAATGCACTCTGCCTCGCTTGAAACTGATTGGCGGAAGTCTGTCTGCAGGCCAAATGAAGCCGAGAGTTTCTTGCATCTTGTCAGCGAGACAAAAGAAGCCTGCTTTCCGACAACACAGCAGCCTTTTTGGCATTGAGGAATATCGCAGTCTTTGTTATCTGCCCAAACACCCCTTGAATCAGCGCAGACTTTCTCCGGAGTTTTTTCAGAGCAAGTGCCTTCAACGCTGTCATAACAGCACCCTTGCTTGCAGAATGATGTGGCTTCGCAACTCGCTGGCGCTTGGCGGAACGAGGGATTGCAATTTGCAGAGTTGGTATTCTGGCAGAACGCCCCAGTGAGAGTTTTTTCACAACAGGTTGTTACTTGTGGAGTTGCAGGAGTGGCTTGTGCTTTAACTGCTGGCGCTGTGGAAGAGGCAATAATAAATGCAAAAGCAAAAGTTGAAATGAAAAATGTCAGTATTTCAAATAGGGAGATTGCCTGCTTTGCCCGCAATCTTTTTGGTTTGTTCAATATCACGCTTTTATTTTTTTTCATTTGCACTCCTGAAATTAAAGGTTTCTGGACTTCCTTGTGATAGTGTGGAGATATACTGGTTATTTGGGGCTAATAGTATTGGCATTAGTTGGGAGTTATTTAAGACAGGTGATAATGCTAAAACATACGGGTTATGGTAATTAGGGGTTTTATAAATGGGGATAGAGTTTATTGGTGGGAGTGGATTATCTAAAACAGATGATAATGCCCAAACATACTTTTCATCTAAACAAAGAAGTTTAAGAGGATTATTTTTGCAGAAACTGAAGGTTTCTGAACTTCCATTTGAAGATAGGGATAGTGCCCAAACATAAGGATTATGTAATTTAATTCCACTAAATAATGGGTAGGAAGATAAATGGTTAATAGGAGATATATCGCCTAACATGACAGATGAGGCGGATAATGGAAAGGCAAATTGCGAGAAAGTAAAGTTATCTCTAAGCATCATGCGTTCTATTCTATTGTTTTCTGAAACTAAATTTATCATTTTATGAGTAGCCATAACCTGGCGGAAAGACACGGCTTCTTACGGCGAATAGCGTTTGTTCGCCAGTTGTGGTGTCTGTTAAAATAAATATTGTGCTTCCTTCTCCTTGGTCGAGCTTTTGCACTTTAATGTGGGGAAACTCTCTCAAATACCCTTCAGCGAAGGCGTCGCCATAACGGGCTTCAAGATTTATTATATCTTGGGCAATGAAAAGCAAGTTATAAACCCCTGATGCGACTTTTACATTTAAACCAGAGACAGTTTGTTTTGCATCGCCTTGTGTTAGCGTGAATACGCTGTTAAGCTTTACTTCGATATTGTTGGGCGTTATTGACAAGGCGAATGGTTTTTCTTCTACTTGAGTGTTTCTTGAGGCGACTCTGGCTTGAGCGTGGCATTTTGAGACTGCCGGTTTTATAGCTTCGGCTAATGCGGTTTCGGCTTCTGTCTTTAGAACACCGACTTGGGCAGTGCAGGTTTTATAATTTTCAGAAGTGTAACAAAGATAAGGGAGATTGTTTCCCTGATATGGAAAAGTGTTTTCTATTTTTGGAGTGAAGCCTGAACTGCCAAGTTTTGCCACTGCATCTGCGACAGCTTTCTGGACGCAGGATTCAATTTCAACCTGCGGAGTTGTCCGCGATATAAGCGGCTTTATTTTTGGATATGAAAATGCAATTATGGCTATTGCTGCGAGAATAATAATTGCAATTATAACAAACAATGTCACCTGCCCGCGCTTACCTCTTAGATACATGTTTTTATGATGGAAATGAGATTTATAAATGTTGTTTGTCATCTTTACTTTTGAGTTTCACCACACCTCAAAATCTAAATTTATATTGGAAAAATCTTTTTTATCGCGAGTTATCAATATAAGCCCTTTGGCCTTCGCGATAGATGCTATCATGAGATCTGATTCTGCAAGAGGTATTTTTGCTCTTTTCAATCTGGAGAACTCTGCTCCAAAAAATCTGCAAGCATTTGGGGTAAAGTCTGCTATAGACACTGCGTCGAGTAGAGCATTGATAAGAGAGATGTCCTTGCTAGTATTTGCAGATAAAAATGCTCCTTTAAATAATTCGCATAAGGTAATTGAAGTTATAAACAAGTCCTTTTTGCCTATAGAGGATATTCTATTTTTTAATGCCGAATCCCCCCTCCAAATATCTATAATGATATTTGTATCAAGACAATACATTATAATTTCACCTCTCTAAGCTTAAATTTTTTTCTGTCTTCATATATTCTCTTTTCTATTTCTCCCCATTCTTTAGACCTATCTTTTAAGGCTCCAAAAAACTCCATAATACTCTTTTTTGGCTTGGCTTCTGTCAAGGATACTACTGTCTCGGAAAATGATTTTGCACCTTTCAACGCTGCCAGCCGGGCATATGCTTCATTAGATAAGGAGATAACTTTTACCATGCATACGCATATGCATACACCTATATAAATCTTTTCTTTATTAAAAAACAATTGTTTTGTTTTTTAATTATTAAGCGATGCCAAAATCTTATCTACCATAGCCCGATTTTTAAAATGGGCGTCTGCACTTAACAATTGGCAGTTTAAAGCAAGTGACAGGGCTTCTACTGGCTTGTCAGCTTTATGTTTCACTTTAGTTTTTGAAATAAAATCATGATAGTATAATTTATCAAGCCATGTTATTGGCAGGCTGGCAATAAGAGTGTTTATTTCTGCATCTGAAAAATTAAGTTCCCTTTTTAGAACCCGAGTTATCTCTTCCTTAACAGTATCTGTTGAAAAAAGCATAATTTTATTTTCTAGAGCCGCTGAAACTATCTTGCCTGCTTTGCTATTTATATCATAAACGGCCATAAAAATAACATTAGTATCTATAACTATCTTAATAATTTCAGAACCATTCATCTGCAATTTCTTCCCTTATTTTTCTTGAGCTTTTTAATAAATCATAGAAGCCGAGATTTTTTTCTGACATTTTTCTCTTCAGCAAACCTCCTGCTTCAAGAAGTTTTTTTCTTTTATAATCCGATACTAAAATAGATATAAGCGCGGCTATATTTCTTTCTCTTTCCTGCAGTTTTATATTCACAAGCTCTCTATGTACCTCTTCGGATATCGCAATGGTTTTCATATAAATTTATAATTTTACAGATTTATAAATCTTTCTGTCCCTTAAACTTTTTTAATACACCTTCGCCTTGGCGATGCATGAACTTGGCTCGTTGTTCCAGATGTCACGGCATTTTATGTAGTATGTAAATTCAGAGTCTGCTGAAGTTGTATGTTCTATGGAAAGACCAGACATTTTTGTGCCATTGGCAAAGTTGAAATTGCAGACACTTGTTGAAAAGGCGCATTCTGAATTTTCATCTGTTGAAATGTAAAGAGCGCTTCCACTTTGATAGATTCTTGTTAGTTTTGGCGGAGTTGTGTCAAGCTCTATGGTGAATTGCGTTGAACGCTCAGCGGTGTTGCCTGCTGTGTCTGTGCATTTAACTGCGACATTATGAGTTCCTCGGAAAAGGCTTAGACTGCCTTGCGTGTGAGTTGTTCCAGCTGTGGTGAAAAATGAGGCGAATAGCAAATTATTAAGTTTGTATTCGCAGAGCGCGTTGCCGTTGTCAATTCCGCCTGTTGTTGCTGCGCTGATTGTGACAGTAATTGGCTCTATGCCGTTGACTATTTTGCTTCCATCTGCGGGAGTGAGAGAGGTAATGTTAAGTATAGATTGAGTTCTTGTTAAGTCATATTTCTGGCTTTGCGTGTTTGCATTTCTCTTTGTCGCGTCTGTTTCCCACGGCATATCAAGACAGCGGAAATAAACCGCGTTTTTGTCTCTTAACCCTGTTAAAACTCCCTCGCATCTGAAGCCGAAAATTGTTTGGTCTGCAAGAGATTGGTGGCATTGCATTGAGTTTTCCATTTCTCCGAAGGATTTGTCTGTTAGACTCCAACGGCAATCTGAAGGCTCGTTTGTGTGCATTTGAATGTTCATCTGTTCGGAATTAAAGGCAAGTTTTCCAACAGCTGGAGAGAAAGATTTTATTAATGGCGCTGTGCGGTCTGGCTCTGGATTGATGCATGCTTTTATTGAGTATTCGTTTGTGTTTACATTATTATTTGGGTCTTTGCAACGGACAAAGAATCTTAAATCCTGCACTTGCCTCTGGATTTCGCTTATTCCTGTTTCTGTTTCATGGGCGAGCGATTCAAGACTTGGAAGTGAGAGTTTAATAGTATGCTCTTTTCCCAAAATTCCTGTGTCAAAATCAATTTCCATTTCCTCAAAAGTGTCTTTGTGCTCTGTGTCTGCTAAGCATTGCGATGGCTCGTTTGTTTTTACGCCGAGCGTGAAGTCTGTGAATGGGTTAAGGCATTTTTCTATTTCATAGCCGTTTTCAATAGTTTTTATCTGCACGCCTGAAGAAACTAATGGAGAAATTACAGGAGGAGATACATCATTAGGGCTAATGTCAACACACTCTTCTTTTCCTGTGCCTTCATTTATAAGGCGGCATGTTTGGCCAAGAGACTGGCAACGATAAGGCGAGCAAGTTTTGAAGCCTTTTATGAGAGAGCTGTCAGTGCATTTCGAACATTGCGAACCGCCTGGAGCGGGAAGCCATGCATTGCAAGTAAATGAGACAGTGCGTTCTTTTGTTTCACCGACACCGACAAGTTTCAGTATGCCTGCGAAGACTGCTACTAATGCTACAACTATTAAGGCTGCGGGGCCGAATGATATTGCTAAGGGTGCGTTGCTACCTACGGCTGCAAATCCTGCACTTACTCCACCTGCTGCTCCTACTACTCCACCAAAAACTAAAACAGCAGTAGATGCATCTCCTTGTAAGCCGAAGAGTTTTATGAAAATTGTTGCGGACAACATTCCTATAGCAAAAACTGCGGCTCCATTTGCATAAGCTCCGAGACTAGTGCCTAAAGTAGTGGGTAAAAAAGAGGGGGCAATTTCAGCAGTACCGGCTAATGTTCCTTTTAAAAGTGCAAAAACGGCTGAAAGACTTTTTCCAGCTATTGCGGCTGCGACAACAGAAGTACCTGCTAATCCTATCGCAGCCATGCTCATTGAATCAACGATATCTGAATTAGAGAGGTCAGCTTGGCCTGTGTTTGGATTTGTGGGAAGGCCCATTGCTAAAAGAGTTTCATTTAAACTTTGGGCTTGAATAAATTTATTTTTTTCTGGAATAGCATCTTCTCTATAATCTGCAATTTCGTCTGCGCTCAAGTCTTGGAAACCCCAGCCAGCAATGCGGTAGTTTTTCTCAAACTTGCCGAGAATGTTTGCTTTTCCACCGCAGTCGCCTAACGAGGTGCAAACTTTATTCATCTCTGTTGCGAGGCGAGCCATGCAGCCGCAATTTGCTTTGCATTTCCATTTTCCTAAAATGCTTTTTTGATAGGTCATCTTGCAGGTTGTTGTGGCTTGAGAGCATTGGGTGTCTGCAACACTTGCGAATTCTGGAGTTGAGGTGTCAAAGCCAGGCGGATACTTAGGAAGGCATAAAGTGAATTTGTAAGGCGGGATGTCATCGTCTGGGTGTCCGCTGTCAATGAGTGTATTGCGTATATAACAATCAGAGATTTTATCGCAATCATCTTTAAACTCATCTAATACTCCTGGAGAAGTCATATATCGGTTTTGAAACTGGGAATTGACATTAAAACATTCCTGCCAGCGATTAATACGGCATGAAGCTGATGAAACTTTTTTACCGGCGCCTACCTCTGCATCTGACTGGACGCAAATTTGTTGGCGGTAATCAGAACAACCTTCTGTAAGAACCTCGCCGTCAATACAGCTGCGGCGCCAGTGCCTGCTGCCTACTACATCTTCTCCATCGCCTAACTTGCTGTCATAAACGCACCATGATTCTCCATTTTTTCTTTTTTTTCCGGCCTCATCAACACATTCTGTTGAAATGCATTGCGCTTCGCCAGAAGTTTCTGAACAACGACTGCTTAAAAAATGGTCACAATTTCCGCAAGTTTTGCCAATGTTTAGCTGGCTAGGATTGCACGACTGTGCTGGTGACAAGACTCGACCGTTATTCCAACTTTGAAGAGTATTAGAACTGAATATATTTTCCCGATTTCCGCAAGAATCAAACCAGTAAACTTTGTCTTCTCCTTCAACACATGCTTTTTTTACTTGTTTCTGGCAGTTGGTATTAAGCTCTGGAGCAGAGCATAAAAATCCGTCTTTGAATGATTGAGTATTACCTGTCTGCTGAAGGCATTCTTGCTGTGTTAAAAATTTGCACCCGAGCTCGTTGTTTGGGCCCGGAATTAAACAAGCGCCTTGCCTTCGTTCTTCTGACAGCAATACACAATCTACCTCATTTCGAATATTCTGGCGAAAATCTTTTTGCATTGCAGTATTGCGTGCAAGGTTTTCACAGGCTTTTTCTGTAACAAATGCGGTGTTTTTTCCGAGAATACAACAACCTCTTGCGCAGGCGTCAATGTTGCACTCTGCGTTTGAACTCCAGATGCCTGCTGGCGATGGGCAAACTGCTTTTGGAGTGTTTGGAGTGCAAGTGCCTTCTGCGCTATTCTGGCAGCATCCAACTCTGCATTCTGCAAAAGAGCTTCTTGGCCCCGGAAAGCAGGGAGTTTTGCAATTATTGGCGCATTCGCTTGAGGGATATTCCTGACAAGAAACGCCTTGCTTGTTCTCACTGCAGGTATAAGTTGGTTGGGCGGCTTGTGCTGAAACTATCGGCGTTGAATAAGAGGCAATAATAAATGCGAAGGCAAAATTTGAAATGAAAAATGTCAGTATTTCAAAGATGGAAATTGCTTTTCTTGATATAAGGGAAGTGTCCCTTATCAACCCTCTAATTGAGCTATTATTTTTCATGTTAGATAAACTGAAAATCGATTTAATTGAAAATCTAAAGACAATAGATAATGTGAAGGCATACTTGATATTATATGGGGTAAAGTTTTTATTTCAAAATTTGGGTTTAATACCCCGCAGCTTGCTGCGAATTTTGAAAGACTGAAAATGCTGGTTGTCGAAGACAAAAAAATTT
>CAYITH010000002.1:0-13196 GCA_964366295.1 Candidatus Woesearchaeota archaeon
TTTTCTTCAACGCTCCTAAATTGTTTAATGTTCATATAAAAATGCCGCTCTGCAATTTCTAAGTATAATGGAACATTCTGGTAAACTTCTCTGCCAGTTGTCCATGTTGGTATGCACTCGCCTTCTCCAAGAGCAACGCTATAAAGCCCGGTATTTTTCCGCCCTGTTCTTATCAATCTATAAGGCAATGTATTTCCCAAAAAAGAAACGGATTTATTCTCAATACTTCTCAACCTTCCTATGGCTTTTTCCCTGCTCCATTCTTCGCTTTGCCTTTCAGCACCCTCTCCAAAAATTTCTAAATCTAATGAAACTGCAAGTGTGCCTGCTAAACCGAGCTTCAAAAAATCCCTTAGGGTAATATATCTTTCCATAATTACCACTAATTAGTAACATTTATAAATGTTTCTGTTTTAGAGGTTTCTGGCACAAAAACATAATATTCCTGCCTGTTTCTTCCTTTAATACCTCAAAACCTGCCTCTTCAAGCATGTCGCTTAACTCCTTTCTGTCAAAAAAATAATAGTATCTCTTCACTTTGTTATTTCCAGCATTCCAAGAAATATATTCTTCTTTATTTTTTGAGCTTCTATTCCAGACACTGATTAATAGTTTTCCTTTATTTTTTAAAACCATAAAAATTTCTTTCAGCACTTTTTTTTGCTGTTCTTTTTTCAAGCAATGCAGAACCGCAATACACAACACAACCTCAAATTGAGCATCTTTATATGGCAGTTTTGTTATGTTGTCTATTTTAAAATAAATTTTTACTTTATTTTTCAAGGCATTTTTCTCTGCTTCCTTAATCATTGCAGGCGCAAAGTCAATTCCAAAACACCCCCATTTTTCTTTAGCAAATGAAATAAGATTTCGCGCATTTCCGCACCCAACCTCTAAAACATTTCTCTTTTTTTCTTTTCCAGATTTATCTTTCAATAATTCTGCGATAAATTTCTTAACATCTCTCCAGCTCTCGCTTCGATAATTGTTCCAATAAGGCGCTATCTTACCCCATACTTCCCTCTGTTTAATATCTACCACCCTCTCTGCCATAAAATTCCTACACAGAGAGAATACTTAAACTTATAGAATGATTGCGGAAAACTTTGGTACTAGCCAATGCAATTATCGATAATTGAAAAAAAGAAAAAAAGAAGTAGAAAAAAAGAAAAATTATTGAACAGTTTGCGTATCAGCAAAAGGACATTGAATCTCATTGCCACTTGGTCCTTTTATAACTCCAGATATTTGAACTTGCTGTCCAACACTTAAGTTAGCGCCAGTGTTATTAATAAATATTGATTTTGTTTCAAGAACCCCTATTGAACCGAAAGTATTATTTCTAACACTGCCAGCCACATAAACCAATACTTTTGCTAACTCGCCAACTCCAACATCTCTCTTAACAGTTATAGAATTAGTGTTATTCTTAGCATCTACTATCTGCAAGTTTATAGTAGCACAATCCGCCGTAAGCTGTTCTGTCTGCTTTGTCAATAAGCCCCGAGTTGTAAGCCAAAATATGCTTACAGCAACAAGCGCGACAACAAGAAGCACAACAGTTGTTATAACTCCCACCTGCCCTTTTTTTATTGCTTTCATATTATAACCTCCTTTCAAATATAAATAATCTGTAAAAAAGAGAAAAAAAAGAAGTATTTAAATCTATCGTCGAAAAATCACTCGACTGTGAAGGCATCAACAACTCCGCAGGGCACGCTTTTTCCGGCAGTAGTTTTAACAACACTCGCAATTTCAACTTTTTCGCCTGTTGCTAAAGAGTTATCAAGTTCTATAACAGTAGAGTTTAAGACAGCAAGACTTATATCTGCCTCCTTTACAATCTCCCCATCAATTAAAACTTTTACAGAACTTAACCCGCCATCACCTACTTCTCTTTTTATTGTAAGATTATCCTCTCCTGTAACAGCGCGAATTATTTTAAGATTAACTGTAGTGCAGTCAATGGTCAGTTGTTCTGTTTGTTTATTCAAAAGCCCTCTTGTTGTAAGCCAAAATATGCTTACAGCAACAAGCGCGACAACAAGAAGCACAACAGTTGTTATAACTCCCACCTGCCCTTTTTTTATTGCTTTCATATTATAACCTCCTTTCATAAGTATAGTCAAAGACACAAATATTCGAACTATTTTGTGTCTTCTCCTATCTACTAAAGGCATAATACTTTTCAGTTTTTAATGTCCTTTAGTATATAAGATACTTGTAGGAAAACGGATATATAAACATATCGTGAAAGCCACTTGAATATTTATCCAAACAGATACTCCTTTCTTTCTTCTTCTGGAAATCTTTCTATTGAATAACGCAACATAGTGCGCGGCATCTTTTTGCAATGTTTTTTTAAGAATTCATCTAAAACTTCCTTGTCTCTCTTTCCAACTTCTCGAAGCATCCAGCCAACTGCCTTGTGCATTAAATCATGCTTGTCATTAAGAAGCATTTTTGCTATCTTTAGCACTTCATTGAATTGCTTGTCTCTTATGAAATTAAATGTTGAGAGAATAGCAATTCTTCTCTCCCAGAGATTATCTGAACTTGCTAAATTATATAAAATTGATTTATCTTTGTCAGCCAAGTAGTTTCCAACTATCTTATGCGCAGATAAATCCACTAAGTCCCAATTGTTAATGTGCTTGGTGTTCTTCAGGTAAAACTCAAATATCTCTCTTTTTGTTTTAGTATTCAGGTTTTTATCTGCTTTTGCATAATTATTGATGAGAATCAAAAGTGCAATTAATCTTTCTTCGTGAATCTTGGAGCTTAGCAAGATTTTAATGTCTTGAAAAGGCAAGTTATTGCATTTTAAAGCGAGTTTTCTTGATTCTGGAACAGATATTCCGAGAAAAATATCCCCTTCTGCATATTCGCCCTTGCCAGTCTTGAAGAATCTTTGCAATGGTTTTGCCCTTTCAGGATTTGCCTTGTTTATTAGCTCTTTCTTTAATTCTACCAACAGCATAAATGACTCATATAAACAAGCATTTTAAAGATTGTCATTAATAATTTGGAAGCAATGCAGTAGATGACACGCACAAGATTTAACAATCAATAGAAAGATATAACCCTATTTCTTCAAGGCCATGCGTTTTATAGGAACTTCCTTCTTTTTTGCTTCGTGTTTGTGTTCTCTGGCCTCAAGATGAGTATGTTCAACAGCTGCTTCCTTCACAGCTTCTCTCTTTTCTTCCAGCTCTGCCTTATTTTCTCCTGTCAGCTCTTTTTTCTCTTCTGGTTTTTCTTCTTTCTTATTCTCCTCTTTCTGCTTTGCTGATGCATCTTTCAGCTTTTTCTCCTTGCTTATCTTAAACTTTAAGTATTCAGGCACTTCTGCCAACTCAACTCGGACTATATTATTTTCTTTTGTTGCCTTGACTTTAATCCTCAAAGGCGGATTTTTTATTCCGTTTTTCCATAAAAATACATTAAGCCACTTGTCAAGTTTTACCTTGGTTATATCATGCTCGGCTATCTTCATATGCCTTGCTATAAATTCCTTGAGAGATTTAGCTGCCTTGCTGGCTCTCCTATTCCATTGAACCTTCATTACATCATGTCGAAGGTTTACAATATATTCTCTTTCAAGCGTTTGTGTTTGTTCTGCCATCTTAAATTTCCTCCTGTTTTTCTGGAAATTTAACGAGGTAAAAAATTTTTAATTTTTCCATTTTTAGCCAAGATGGCTTTTCCTCATCTGCCTTGGTTTAATGTGAAGTTTTGAGATTCTCCATTGTCTTCTTGTTCGAGTCATTTTTGATGGATGAACTCTTTTTCCTTTTCCATATTTCTTGACAACCGCCCAAAAAGGCGCCCACTTTGTTCTTCTTGCCTGCTTTCCAAGCTTTACTTTTTTCTGATAATGTTTTGTCATATTATTACTCAGTTTTTTTAGCAATTTCCATTAAGAATGCAAATCCTTTCTTTGTCAACTGCCTTCCCAGTTTTTTGCCTTTAGCCTTCTCAACAAACTCTGCCTTTTCAGCCTGCTGAAGTATTGTTCTTATAATTTTTCCGCCGGCTTTTCTGAATTCTGGTGGGGCCATGCCCCTGTCTTTTCTGCCGCCGTATTTTGTTCTCATTCTGGAAACGCCTACAACGCCCTTTATTGCAAGCTGTCTAAGAATGCTACCTGCCCGCTTATGCCAATAATCAGATGAGAAAGGCGGCCTTGCCCTGCTTGTTCCAGTTTTAACTAAATAAGCCCATTCAGGCATTTCAAATTCAGGCATTTTTTTCAACTCTAATGCTAAATTTATGTTAAACTTCTGAGCATCAGCTTCTTGCAATTTCATAAAAAAGAGGTAAAAACGCTGGCTTATAAACCTTATGTCAAAGTGCCTCCAATGCTCTCGGCACTTTGAGCATCCTAAAGTCCCAAAACATTTATCAAGGACTTTTTGATGCTCTGTTCTGGGATTTTCTCCACTTCTTCAGAAAAATGCTGAAGCCGATTGTCTTTGCAGTATATTTATTGCCTAAAGCAGACAATATTTTTTCAGAAATCTCACGAGTTGCATCTTTTCCCTGCCTCGCAGACTTTAGAACAATAATCTTCATAGAAGTATGATTTTTAAATGCATTATTCAACGTATTAATAAGGTTCTCGCTAACTCCGCTCTTTCCTACCTGCATAATCAGTTGTTTTTCTTTCATTTATAGTCAAAGACACAAATATCTGAACTGTTTTTGTGTCTTCTCCTATCTGTCAGAAATGCTGACAAGTCTGTGCATTTCTGAACACCTCGAAAATCCAAAATCTAAACTGGATTTTCTTAGTATCAAAGGCATATAAATTGTTCAGTTTTCAATGTCCTTTGATATGGAGAATCCTCCAGAAGGAAGCGCCTCTAAAACTTCCTGCTTGTCAAGCTTAAAAATCTTTGCCAGATTTTCAGCAGTTATTTCTTTTGGAATAGCCCCCTGCAAAATAGCGCAGATTTCTTTTCCTTCAACAGACATTGGCACAACTCTTAAAACTCCTTTCTGCCTGATAAGCTTTGCGCCTAACTTTGCTTCCATATTCTTCACAAGGTCTATAACTCTAAATGTTCCTGTCTTCATGTTTTTTTCTTTTGTAATCTGCTCTGCTGAAAAAATATGGATTTTGGAGGTCTTCCTTTTTTCTCTCCATGCTCTTGAAAAAATAGCTGTAAATTCCGCGCACTCTTGCAGGTCTTTTTTTGTCACCTCGCCATCAAAGAATATTATTGAAAATGGGCTTCCAGACGCTTCAGTGTGCATAACCCTATATTTTTTATTATCTTTTAATATTTTGCCTACAATTTCCTCGTTCTGCTCTGCATTTTTCCCACCGACAACCAGCTTCCCGGAAGAGGTGTAAAACCAACGGTATTTTTTGGGTTCCATTAGGAATTATAAAATCCAGCACTATTTAAAATTATCACAAGGTCATTGCGTTTACCGCATGTCAGAAACAAGAAGTGTTTCTGAAGCCCCAAAATTGCCTTTCCTATCTTTGAGCTATAGTGGAAAGACATAAATCTTTCCCTATCTTTAAGTGAAGAATTATCAATGTTCTTGACTGACTATAATGTCAAAAATGCTCCTAAAGTCTTTGCATTTCTGAACACACTCAAAAATCAACTCATTAAACAATATTTTTGATAAGCACAGAAGCGTGAGGAAAGAGCAATTTTCTGGTGTCGAGAACCTTGCACTAATGGCAGAACATTATTGTCTTAACTATAACAACATTTCATTATGGATAACTGCATGGATTAGATGACATCTTAGTGCAGTTATACAGATAGATAACTGCGAAATAAATGCAACATAAGTTGCGCAGTTATCTATATCTCTACTGCCCTATCTCTTTCAGCTTCCTCATTGTTTCATCGAGGTCTTTGTCCAATCCTGGCTTCTGTATTGTTGGCCTTGCAACAACTCTTGCCGGAGCGCCTCTTGGAAAGAATTGCTGTCTTCTCGGCAAAACAGGCGGAGCACTCGGAGGTATAATCGGCTTGCTTACGCTAACGCCTCCGCTTTTTGAAAACTTATTCTTCAACTGGAAAATCCACAATCTTAAATTATTCCGGAATATAATTGCCACTGCCACAATTACTATCAGCGCAAGCAAAATCCATATCCAGAAATAACTTTTCTCACTATCACTTTCACAACAAACACTGCTTCCACTGCACTCCAACGAGCTTTCTTTCTCTCCGCTAACACAACTGCTTTTGCACTTATTTCCAGCATTCTCACAGGCGCTCGTTTCTTCACTTCTTTCAACACAACTGCCAATACAACAATTCGCAGCATCGTTTGCCACGACTTGCGAACCTTCGCAAGTTTCACCAGACTCGCAGGCTATTCCGCTTTTTTCATCACAATTCTCTTTTTTTCCAGGCTTGTCGCAGCAAACCTTCACTCCAGAACAATACAAATCTTTTTTAATGCTTCCCCGGACATTCTCGCATTCTCCTGCAGAAAGACAGTGAAACTTAAAATCACTGCAGGCATCAGTAGGCGTTGGTTTCAACAAGCTTGCGGGTTCTTTCGGAGAAACTGCAAGCAGTGTAAATGCCGTGTCTCTTATATTGTCATTATTCCAGCACCCGCTTGCTTGTTGAGTTGAAGCAAGGAAATTCTTGGCAGAATCGACATTGCTTGATACTGTCACACTTTGCAGTGCCCATAGAACAAGCGCAGTGTCATAAAACCTTCCAACTCCAGAGCTAAAATCCCAAAATCCATTCGGATGTTGCAGTTGCGCCAGTTTTGTAAAATGCTCTTCATCTCCTGTCAGCGAATACAAGAATGAATCAGGCCCAAATTTTTCATTTGTTTCAGCTAGAGAACTGATAAACGGCAGAAAAGCAGAAACCTCAACCGTTTTTTTCAACCATAACACAGCCCAAAGGCTTCCTTCATACACACAATTTCCACCTTCTTTAAAGCACAACGAGCCTATGCTGTGTTTTGTGAAGCTCTTCGCAGCTCCGCTGCTTGTCGCAGACGGCAGATGAAAAACATCAGAACCTCTTCTTTGGAAAAAAACGCTTGAAACAAAATCCTTATCACAATTTATTGTGAACTCTTTTCCAAGGCAGTTTTGGCTTATTTTCAGCCAATAGTTTCCATTCGCCAAGCTTAAACAACTTCCAGCATTTTGATTTATTTTTTTATCAGCTCCAATCGTTATGCTGTTGTTAGCATTATCATAACTTATTTTACAGATAGTCTCACTCGCAGAATCCACTTCTAAAAACCAGTCCAAATCAATAGTGCTTCCATTCTGTTTCAATAAAAAAGCCTCTGCTTTTTCAGTGTCTGCTCTTATGTGCTGTAATGCAAGCAAAGCCATAGCAGTCTCTTTTATCTTGCATCCGCCTTTTGGCCAGCACTCCCCATCATTTTGCGAGAAAGATATAAGCTTGTCTTTAAGTTTTGTTTGTTTGTCTCCATTGTCAGCAAGCGCTATCAGCGAAAAAACAGTCTCTTCAAAACTCAACGCTGGCGCTTTGTCAACCTGTTTATTTAAACAATCGAACCCCCTCCCAGTCTCATTCTCACCAAGCCCAGACACCACACTTATTAAAAACACACTTATTAAACCCAAAACAACCGCTTTTTGCATCTTTCATAAAGAAAAAACCGATTTAAATATCTTTCCTCAAATCATTTTAACTTGACACTATTGGAATATTGAAATATTTCTCGTAAAATCCATTATCTCGACTTAATAGCGTATCAGCATTATTTTCTGCATGAGCTCCAATTAAAAAATCACTCATAAGATGATTTCTCCAAACTATCTGTTTTTTGCATTTTTTGCAGAGTATTTCTTGTTTTTCTCCACACGCTGAACATTGGATAACTTTGATATTAGTTTTACTGGTAAACTCATTCCATGCTTGTGCGGCTCTAGCCATATCCTTTAGGGTAAATTCTACTATTCCAATGCCCATGTCTTTAAGTAATTCTTTAAGCTTTTCCTCCGCTGAATTTTCAAACCTTTTAATAAATTGAGTTAGTAATTCCGAATATACAATGGGCGAGATAATCAGCGCTTCTTTAGCATAATATTTCTGGATTAGATTTTTGCTCGACAAATAAAACTCTATGTCATCTAGGATTATATCCAGAATAATATTTGTATCCACTGCCGCACTCATCTCAAATCTCCCATAATTTCTATGGTTCTGCCATGCCCTAATATTCCTCGATATTTTTCAATTGCATCTAACTTTTTCTTCTTTTGCAGTCTTATAACTTTATTTTTAATGACAAACTCAATCTCATCACCAGGAGAAATGCCTAATACACCCCTTACAGTCTTCGGAATTGTTACTTGGGATTTTTGGGTTAATGTTGCCATAATTTTTCTAATAAGTATTACTATTTAAACCTTACTATGAGAGTATTACTTCTCAAATCATCTTCACCATATACTCTCCATGTAATTCATATCCAAGCTTTCTGTAATACTCTCTTACTCCTACTCCCGAGATAACTGCAATTTTTTTGTATCCTGCTTCTTTAGCTGTTTCTTCAGCTTTCTTCATAAGCATTTTTCCAAGCCCCTTGTGTTGTATATCTCCTTCTTCACCCAATGCTGTAGTCTTTCCATAAACATGCAACTCTCTTATTATAGCAGAATCTTTTAATTCAGGCAGGAATGTTTTGTAAGGAAATCTCATCCTTAACAGAGCGAATAATATATTATGCTTGTTCACAAATTCAAAAAATATTTCTTTTCCATTGCTGGCAATATATTCTGTTTTTTTTAATTTTAATCTTCTATCTTTTCCCAGCTCAATGTTGAAGCCAATTTCCCTCATTCTTATTTCTCTAATTTTTGTCTTTTTCTTTCTCAGCCCATCTTCAATATCTCTCCTTAAATCTATTCTTGTCACTCCAACAGTCAAGTGTTCAGGAGGAAACTGCCTCATTATTCGCATCACACGGCAGTATCTCGGAGTTAGTTTAATCATATCTATCAGGATTTTTTTTGTTTCTTTCTCAGTATATGGCTTATAGTCTATTCTTTTATAAAGTTCAGCAAGGGGCGAACCTTTCACAACCTGGCAAGGATATAATTTCAGCTGGTCAGGCCTGAATTCGCTGTCTGAAAAAACCTTTTTAAACAGTTCTATATCTTTTTTCATACTCACTCCGGGCAATCCGGGCATTATATGATAACCCACTTTAAAGCCGGCGTCTTTAAGTCTTTGAGTTGCTTCAACAACCTCTTTTATGTTGTGTCCTCTGTTTGTTTTTTTATACACTTCATCATCGAGCACTTGCACTCCAATCTCAACTCTTGTCGCGCCAAGCTCAAGAATTTCTTTTATTTCATCCTGCGAGCAATTATCGGGCCTGTTTTCAATGCATAATGCCACGCACCTGTGCCTTGCTGTTTCATTTATTTTTTTTGCTTCATCTAAATCTTTTGAATCTTTTTCATTAAGCGCATCATAGCATCTTTTTACAAACCATTCCTTATAATTTTTTTCATATTGCAAGAATGTCCCTCCGAGTATTATTAGTTCTATCTTATCTGTGGGGTGGTGCATAACGCTGAAAGCACGCAATCGTGCTTCTACCTGCACATAAGGGTCAAACTCAAGCCTCATTGCTCTCATTATCGGAGGACTCCTGTCAGTATAGCTCTGCGGTGTAGCATCTCCGCCAGGGCAGTAGATGCAGGTTCCATGATTGCACTTTCGAGGCTTCAGCACAACAGTTATAGGTGTGACTCCAGCCATAGTTTTCGATGGCTTTCTTACTTCTCCTTCTTTCGGCAGCAACATATTTTACAAATGAGAAACAGGTTTTTAAAGATTGATTGTATAAGTTTTGAGATCATTCTCCACAATTAATAGTTCCCATTTTTTCAAAGGTATCCAATTATCCTCTGAAAGGCTGTCAGAACTAATCACTATTGAATCCTTAACAGCCAGATATTTTAGAGTATAATAATTTTCATTGCCCGGCTGATTGCCAAAATCCCGATAAGCATATATTTTTTTGCTGTCACCCATAATAAAATTTAGGCCAGTATAACGATATTTCTTTACTATCTCCAATGTTTTGCTTATTGCTTCAATAATATTTTTTGTTTCTTCAAGGAACTGCATTATCAATAAAAAATAAACTTCGGAATCTGTTTCAGATTTAATTTCATTTTTAAAGTTATCATTTAAATAGCTAAGATTATTCTTTCTGTCAATTGAGCCATTATGCTCGAAAACATAATTTTTATATAAGAAAGGATGTGCATTTTTAGTTGTTTCATCTCCAAAAGAAGCATCCCTCAGATGTATAAGGATATTTTTTGACTTTGTTTCTTTCACTTTATTAAAATCATACTTTCTAAAATCTTTCTTCCCCTGCTTGAAAACTTTCCAGTCATCACCTTCAAGCCATGCAATTCCCCACCCGCTATTATGGGGCCCCTTATTTATTTTTCTTTCAGAAAAATCTTTAAATGGGATTTCAGACTTGAAAAACCAATATTCTCCGCAGAGGGCATCCCTAGACGCTAAAGCAAATAGCCTGCACATTTCAAGATTATTGTGTCTGATTATTTAAACCTTCTTGAAATCTATACCAGTTATTTAACGTTTCTTCACTGCTTGAACCTCCAAAAATCGCAAAGAATTTATAAATTCCATCTTGTTCATAAGACATAGATAATAAAATTCCTTTAGACTTTTCTATGCTCGAGATTACTTCTAATGCGTTTTTAGATTTCATCTTGGAAGAACCGACATAAACAAAATCTCCAAGAGATATACTAAATGTTTCTTTCAATGCAGTTTCAAGTTTCTTATTCTCCATTTCTCTTGATTAGTGCCAACTTTGGTTGAAATTAGATTTATTATACTTTATGTATAGAATTAGACATCCGACATTATACCAGATAATCTTAGATAATAATCATCTCTTTCTTCTCGTCTTTTTCAGCGTCAAAATCAGCCACAAGCGCTTCTGTTGTGACAATCATTGCAGCAATTGAAGCCGCGTTTTGCAGCGCACTGCGCACAACTTTTGTTGGATCTATCACGCCTGCTGTAACAAGATTCTCAAACTTGTCTGTCTTTGCATTATACCCCATGTTCTCATCGCTTTCTTTTTTTAAATAAGCGATTATTTCTGCGCCCTCTTTTCCCGCATTTTCAGATATCTGCCTAACAGGCTCTTCAAGCGCCTTCTTCACAATTTCCATGCCAATTTTCTGGTCTCCGTCAAGTCTCAAGTTTTCAACGCTGGGTATTGCCCTGTACAATGCGATTCCTCCGCCGACTACCACTCCTTCTTCAACAGCGGCTTTTGTAGCATTCAAAGCATCGTCAATCCTTAGCTTCTTTTCTTTCATCTCAGTTTCTGTTGCTGCGCCAACTTTCACCACTGCCACTCCCCCGCCGAGCTTTGCAAGTCGTTTTCTCAAATCTTCTTTTTTATATTCTGAATCCTCTCTTTCTATTTGAGTTTCTATAATTTTTTTCCTTTTTTCAATCTCTTTCTTGTCTCCTTTTCCTTCTATGATTATTGTCTTCTCGCTATTAACGCTGATTCTTCTCGCGCTTCCAAGCACATCCTCCTCAAGCTCTTCAATCTTCATTCCTTTTTCTTCAGACACCACTTTTCCTCCTGTCAGCACAGCAATGTCCTGAAGAATCTCTTTCTGCTCCTCGCCGTAGCCAGGGGATTTTACAGCGCATACTTTAAGAGCTCCTCTTAATAGGTTAAGCACAAGCGTAGTTACTGCTTCTCCCTCAACATCTTCAGCGATTATAAAAAGCGGTTTCCCTTCTCCTGCAGCTCTTTCAAGCACAGGCACAAGCTGTTTTATTGTGGAAATCTTCTTGTCAGTAATCAATATGTAGGGTTCGTCTAATTCGCATATCATTTTTTCAGGATCAGAAACCATATACGGCGAGACAAATCCGCGGTCAAATTGCATTCCTTCTACAACTTCCAAGCTTGTTTCAATGCTCTTGGCTTCCTCAACGGTTATCACTCCATGGCTTCCTACTTTTTCCATAGCATCTGATATTATTCTTCCGATTTCCTCGTCATTGTTCGCTGAAATTGTCGCAACTTGCCGTATTTTTTCCTTCCCGCTTACAGCCGCACTTTTTTTCTGCAAAAATTCCACAACAGCCTCTGTTGCTCTTTCTATGCCTTTTTTTATTTCAACAGAATTTGCTCCTGCAGCCACATTTTTCAGAGATTCATTCACCAGAACCTGCGCCAAAACACTCGCAGTAGTTGTTCCATCTCCCGCAGTATCTTGTGTTCTGCTCGACACTTCTTTTATTAGTTTCGCCCCTATATTCTCAAACTTGTCATGCAGTTCAATTTCTTTCGCAATTGTAACCCCGTCATTGCTGACAATAGGATTTCCAATCTTGTCAAGTATGACTGTCTTGCCCATCGGCCCAAGAGTGACCTTAAGCGTGTTCGCCACTTTATCTACGCCACGCAAAAGCGCCTGTCGCGCATGCTCATTGAATATTATTTGTTTTGTTGTCATTTAACTATATTTCCTCCGTTCTTCTGGAATTTCGCTAAGAGTTATGTTATATTTGCCCGCCAAGTTCTCTAATGTTTCTCTTGTTTCCTCTACTTCTTCTGGCCAGCCAATAATGGACACTTCATCATTTGCGAGAATCATATCTCTGTTTATTCTGACAGTTGTGCCTGACTCATGATGTAAAACTAAACAATTATCTTTACCAAAAATATTTCTAAATTCGCCAAATCTGAATAATCCATAGTCCTTAACTAACTTGCGAGGACCAATTTTAGAAATTCTATTATAAAATGCTTCATCCCGAACACTATAAAAATCTCCATCTTGCATTAATATTAGCTCTTTAACTCGCATTGTTATTTCAACGCCTGTTCCTGTTCCTCCACCTTCTCCCATTTTACTCCACCCTCGCCAAAATATCTTCGTATTTAATTATTATGAATTTTTCTCCATCTATCTCAAACTCATCGCTTGAATATCCGCCATAAAGCACAGCATCTCCTTTTTTTAACGGCAGTTCTTTTCCGTCTTTGTCAACTCCAACAGCTTCAACAATGCCTTCTTTTTTTTCTTTTTCCGCACTTTCAGGTATGTAGATTCCGCCTTTTGTCCTGCCTTCGGCTTTTTTCGGCTTCAGCAATACTCTTTCTCCAAGTGGTTTTATTTGTGTCAT
>CAYITH010000002.1:13296-23663 GCA_964366295.1 Candidatus Woesearchaeota archaeon
CCTTTATAAAATTTTCGCTTCTTTAGTATACAGGTCTATATATGCGGGATAATCGAGATTTACCGAATATTTAGAAGTAATCTAATACCTTCTTGATTTTTACGCTTATTTTATATTCTTTAAACAACTTGTGAAAAACATTTGAACTCTCTAAAGGCACAAATATTGCGCCCTTGCCGAGTCTTTCTCCCATGTATTTTTGAAGTATACCCTCATAAAACCTGCCATTTTGTTTAAAACCAAGCAGTTTTTTGTTAAACAATGCTCCCTTATTGTTTGGCTTTACATTTTCCCATATAAAGAAAATGCTTAAAAATTTGCTGACCCCGCAGCTTGCTGTGAAAAACAATTTGCTCTTGAGTAGAATAGTTTTCAAATTTGCAAGAGCAAATCGTTTTGGGGTATTAAACCCAAATTTTGAAATAAAAGCAAAAAGATTTAAACTTAAACCTCCTGCGCATAATATATAAACAAAATTTCAAGCTGCTCGTCCAGAACTATCCCGCAAATCTGAGCTTACTCTGTCAAAATATTTTATGCAGTAGAATGCCTTGTATCTTTCCCTTATCCTTCTATTAGCCATATCTTTTATTAAATCTCCATTTGTTGGAGGTCTTCCAAGCGCTATTCCAAGAAAATAATTCTCCTTCTCAATCCATTCTTTTTGCTCACTCATATAATGCAGAAAATCATCTGCTTTTAGCATATCAAAGCTCTCCAGCGCCGCATCACTCATAACATTGACCATTTGGGCTATAATTCTATCGCTATTGTTCCCTCTAACTCTTCCAGCCAATTCAGTATCTCCATATTCTTTAGGCATATTTGTGAATTCCATTGTAATTATTCAAGAAACTTTAGTATTTAAACCTTGCGATTTTTACCACTTTATTGTAACAATTAAATCCTCCTAATCTCCCGTAATCAAATGATACCACTTTAATCGGTCTTTTCTCTTCCATTTAGCATGCCAAACAATAATAGTAATTATCGCCAACACTGTCAGCACACCAATAATTGTAGAAGCTTCCATTTTCACATCTTTAATCTTTCTACCGTAATGCCCTATATAAATCTTGGTGATTCGGTATTTTTCGGACTAAAAAAGCTTAAAAATTGGCTAAACTACGACGATACTAATGATTAGAGGTGTTGCACGCAAGTATTTTGAAGGTAAAACATGCATATTTTGTGATAAATATGGGCTTTATAGACTCGCTGATAAGCGAGTCAAGTGTAAACACTGCAATAAGAGATACAGCTTGCTAAAAAATTTGATATATGTATAAAGGAGGCAGTTTAATGCGAATTTCGGCTAATCACCAAACATTATTATAAAAGAGCACAACTCTTAAATATCTATATTTCTTACAATAACCGATGAATATGCAAAAAGAGGAAATAGCAAGCACTGCAAAAACAAGCTATGAAAAAGCGCAGACAAGGCAATTAAGCATAAAAGAAGGTTCCCTCTCAGCAGTCTCAATGTCGTTCGGCAGTGCCTACATAACTCCATTCGCTCTCGCTCTCAAGGCAAATAACTTGCAAATTGGTTTCTTGTCATCTTTCCTCGGACTTCTTACACCTCTATTCCAGCTTCTCGGTTTGAGATACATGGAAACAACGCCGAGAAAAAAAATTATAGTTCGTGCTGTTCTTCTTCAGAGTTTAATGTGGCTCCCAATAATCTTTCTTGCGTATTTATCATGGAAAAAGTTTATCCCGTCGTTGTTGCCTTGGGCCCTTTTGGCATTGTTTGCTGTCCTCTCAATATTCGGCGCAGTAGCAGTGCCTGCATGGTTTTCCTTAATGGGCGACAGCGTTGAAGAAAAACATCGCGGAGAGTATTTCAGCAGAAGAAATAGGACTATTGGAATTTTTGCTCTATTCGCAACTATTATTACTGCATTTTTTTTGGATTATTTCAAAACCCGCGGACTGCTCTTGCTCGGATTTGGAATTTTCTTTTTTATAGCAGGATTGCTCCGCTTCTCTGCTGTTCCATTTTTCAAAAAGCACTACGACTCCGGCATAAAAGCTGCACCGGCAGACTATTTCTCTTTCAAGGATTTCATAAAAAAACTCCCTAAAACAAATTTCGGCAGGTTTGTAATTTTCGCCAGTTCAATGTATTTTGCAGTGATGCTTGCCAGCCCTTTTTTCACAGTGCACATGCTAAACGAGCTGAAATTTTCTTACACCACTTTTATGCTTGTCAGTTTAACTTCCACTATCGCATCACTTCTAATTCTGCCGGTGTGGGGCAAAATTTCAGACAAATACGGAAACATAAATGTCCTTCGCATAACTGCCTTCTTAGTTCCCTTTGTGTCTCTTTTGTGGATTGTCTCTCCATCCCCTTACTACCTTGCGTTTATACCTCAAATAATTTCTGGAATTGCTTGGAGCGGTTTTGACCTGTCAATAAACAATTATGTTTACGATTCAGTGTCAGAAAAACACCGCGGAATCTGCCTTGCCTACTTCAACATCTTGCTCGGCGTTGCAACATTCGCAGGCGCAGGCATTGGCGGCTTCCTTGCCCAATATATTACAATCAAGACAAACACTCTCGCAACAATATTTATAATCTCTGGAATTGCAAGGTTGCTTGTTGCAATTGCATTTATTCCTAAACTAAAAGAGGTCCGCAGTGTTCCACGCCTCGCTCTCCACAACATATTGACCTTCAAAGGCATAAAACCTGCTCAAGGCCTTATGCACGAGTGGCATATACTGCAAGAACATATTAAAGTTGGCAAAAAAGGACTTTTTAAATAAAGAACAAAAGCTTTATAAATCTGAACTTATTTATTTTTAAACATGGTAAAAAAATGTTATAAATGTGGCACCGATACAAAAACAGGTTTTGCATATTGCCCTGGCTGCGGCTCAAATCTTAAAGAATTAGATGACTTCGGCTTGCTCGGAAAAAGAGACATAGAAAGCGGTTTTCCTGAAATAAAACTGCCTTTTGGATTTAACACCATATTCAATACTCTAATGAAGCAAATGGAAAAGCAATTTACAGAGGTAAGGCCTGAAAAAAATAGGGAGATTATAACTGAAGGGGTAAGTATAAGTGTAGTCACAGACGAAAAAGGGCTTCCAAAAGTGTTTGTCAATAAACTTGGGCAAGGCAGAGAAGAAAAGGAAAAAATTGCAAAAACAAAACCTGCCCACCTGACAAAAGAACAGATTGAAAAGCTTTCAACACTTCCAAGAGAAGAAGCGAAAGCCAGCGCAAAGCGCTTTGGAAACAAATTGATTTACGAACTTCCTGTTTCAAATGTTCATTCTCCGCAGGATATTATAATCAATCGCCTTGAAAACAGCATAGAAATAAAGGCAATAGGCCAAGACAAGATATATACTAAAACTCTCCCTATAACTCTCCCTCTTCTGCGTTATGCCCTCGACAGCGATCACATTATTCTGGAGTTTCAGGGGAAATAAAACTTATTAAAACCCCACTTATTTTATATTGCAGGTTATAATCTATATAACTCAACAAATACTTTAACCATCACAGATATCCGCAAGTAATTCCCGAATTTTCTCTATACTCTCCTTCAAATCCTTTTACCATTAATACTATTCTAAATGAGCCTGCGAGGACCTGAATGAGAGGAACGAAGTTCCCCCTCACACCCCTTCCTATTGGAGTAAGTGTTCACTGCCTTACTATTCACATTTCAAATCCTCATTACTCTAAATATGAGCCTGCGAGGACCTGAATGAGAGGAACGAAGTTCCCCCTCACACCCCTTCCTATTGGAGTAAGTGTTCACTGCCTTACTATTCACATTTCAAATCCTCATTACTCTAAATGAGCCTGCGAGGATTTGAACCTCGGACCCCTGCCTTATCAGAGCAGTGCTCGTACCAGGCTGAGCTACAGGCTCATCAAAAAGTCCTTGTGGTTTGGTTTTAGGACTTTGGATGTTCAAAGTGCCAACTCCATACTAAAGCACTTTGACATAAATTTGTGAAAGTTTGTTCATATATAAGCCTTTTCCTAAACCCTATTTTAATCACAACAATTTTAATAAACTCTCTCAAGTAATAAATCCGGTAGAATATTATTGTCCCGGACTACATATAACCCTTTTGAAAACTCGCAATTTTCGGATTATAACTCTGTTGTCGAGGCGGTGAGGCGCTTCGCGCCTCACACATAATAAAAACAATATTTTTTTGTAAATTTAGCGTCACGAAAAAACATTCAAAAAACAAAGAATACCTTTTAAAAAACAGTTAAATCCACTAAATCTTTTCCTATTTTTTCTGCAGCAGTCCTTGCATAATCCAAGGCAAGAACATAGGTTTGAACTCTTGAATTATTTCCACTTTCAACTTCTCCAAGTCGAGATTCATAAATGTGCTCGTCTAAAGGCAATCTCAAATAAACCGCTGTTTTGCCTCCACTCTCAAGACCATAAACACTGGCTATATGCCCCACTCTCTGAAATAAAACACTCATATCTCCATTTGGCTCATCTGCTGAAGAATAAACCTCAAATTCCAATCTACCTTCCCCATCAACTAAAAATAACCTCTTTTCTCTCTTGGATTTATCTGGCTCAGCCATCTATTCATCTCCAAAAACAACAGTTTATAAACCTAAAGTATCACAAAACCATATTCAAAATTCACAAAACCAAAACCTTTAAAAAACACATTCTCACCACCCAATTAAAGAAAAAGAATAAACATGACAAACGCATATACCTATATAAAAAAAACAATCCGTGAAAACCTGCAAAAAAACATGATAGCATGGCGAGAAGCTCCTGCAGTTATCCGTTTGGAAAAACCAAGCGATATAGGCAAAGCCAGAATTCTAGGATATAAAGACAAAAAAGGATTTGTAATTCTTCGTGTAAAGTTAGTCAGAGGCGGAAGAAAAAGAGAAACAAGAAATAAAGGCAGAAGAAGCAAACGTATGACGATAAGAAAAACATTGAAGATGAGTTACCGCTGGATAGCAGAACAAAGAGCTTCAAAAAAATATCCTAATCTCGAAGTTTTAAACAGTTATTGGGTTGGCAAAGATGGCAAGCATTATTTCTTCGAAATAATAATGCTCGACCCAGATGCTCCAGAAATTCTAGCAGATAAATCTATTTCATGGATAGCCAATAGAAAAAATAAAGGTCGAACTTTCCGCGGATTAACATCCGCAGCAAGAAAATCCCGCGGCTTAAGAAGCAAATCCGATATGCTGAAAGTCCGCCCAAGCCTTCGTAGTTGGAATAGAAAAGGAAAGTAGAATTATAGTTAACTCGAAAAACTGCAATTAAGCGGATAAACTATCTAATGGACTTTTTACTTTTATCATATTTGGATAAGCCATATGCAGATAGTTAAGCCTAATTTCATTAAAAGTCTGTTAGGCTCAATTTTCTCTGCTGAGAAAACTCTTCGGAAACCTGCGGATTTCCTCGTCCTTCCAGCTCTCAAAACTATATTCTCTATTATCTATATCTTTTTAACCCAGCCTTAATTATCTCCGCAATGATAAAAGCAATCCTCCTTGATGTTGACAACACACTTGTTGATTTTGAAGGCATGAAAGAAAAAGCTATTGAGGCATCTGTCCGCGCCTTGCTCGACACCGGCTTAAAAATGCCCTTCACAGAAGCCTATGAAAAACTAACCCAAGCCTACTGGGAAGAAGGCATTGAATCAAATACCTGGCTTTCAGCCTTCTTGTCAAAATACGACAAGATTGACGAAATTAAAATAGCCGCCGCCACAAACGCTTACAGAAAAATAAAACAAGCTTACCTCGAGCCATATCCAACAGTTCTGCCGACACTTATCAAGCTGATAAAAAAAGGCATTAAGCTGGGTATAATTTCAGACGCTCCAAAACTAAAAGTTCTCAAACGCGTAGACAATCTTAAACTGCTTTCATTCTTCGATGCTATTGTCACCGAAGCCAACAAGCCATCAAAAGAAGGCTTTGAAAAAGCTCTCTCGCTCCTCATAGTAGCTCCTCAAGAAACCATTATGATAGGCGACTGGCCTGAAAAAGACCTGGCTGGCGCAAAGGCACTCGGCATAAAAACCTGTTACGCTCGCTATGGCAGCAAACTCCGCGCAGTCCAAAACCCCGATTCAGACTACACAATAAACAGCTTTTCAGAAATTATTGACATTTTAGAAAAAGAGAACAATCAAAATGAAACAGCGAGAGTTTGATTTCTTTGTTCCAAAAGATTTAAGAGGTAAGCCTCTAGCTGTAGCAGGTAAATTAAACCTCTCCCTTGCCCTGCCAGAAAACGCGCAATATCTCTCAGTCAATCCCTTGGAAAACGAAGAAGAATTTTTAGGCTCTCAAGCTGATTCAAACAGACAAGAGATAAATTATTATGATTCTGATGGAAAATACCTATCAACGCAAGAACTCGACAGGGGAATAATAACTTCAAATTTGATGCATGAACTTGAAAGAACATTGGTGAAAGAATATTGAAGAGATATTGTCAAAAACTCTATTCTTCAAATTTACATTCATCTATAAATTCCTTCATTATTCTAAATGTTGCAGATGCGACTTTCTTCAGATGATAGGAGATAGATTTATTTGTGCCTATCGCAACATAAATAATCTTTCTTTCAAAACCAACAGCCGCTGAAACAGCTCCAGAAAAGTCCCCATCATTTGAAATAATAAATGCTTTATTATACTCTCCCTTTTGTGCATCTAGAGCCAGATCAAGAGCAAGATTTACATCAGTCGCTTTTTCTACACGGTATACCTTTCCATCTTTCTTTCTTTTTTCTAACCTGCCAAAAATCAGATTTAGCTTATCAATTTTCTTTAATTTTTCAAAGAAAGATTGTTGTTGGGCATATGCCTTTGGATTCTCAAGCTGATCAACTGGAGCAATATAATAATTAATTTTCACCAAATCAGAGTCTTTTGCTAATTTTTTACAGAATTTCTCTAAGTCTATTCGACAATTGAATGTATCCTTAATAGAAAAATAGAAATTACTACCATCAATATAAATCGCAACCTTCTCTTTTTTAAAGTTCATATGAAAAACATGAGATCCTTTCAGATCTCATGGAATTAATTAAATATCTATGCAAATTAGAGTTTATATAGTTTTCTAAGTAAATTGTCTTAGTCTTATCCAGCCATATCTCACAATCACCTAAATCCTTAAAAACCCAAAAAATTTATCAAAAAAATGAACGCCTCAAGAACATATACTGCAATATTTGAAATTGACAGTGGAGTTTCTCAAGGTTTCGGCATAGTATATTCAGAAAAATACGAAGAAAGAGAAAATATTACAGCAAGTAATGATGAAGAAGCCATGTTGCTCACAGCAAAACGCGCAGCTTATTGGGCAAGAGAAAGTTTGAGCAATCCAAACACCTGCAGAACAGATGTTAAAATTACCTCTCTCCTCGAGGGCAACAGGACAATAAACCAAAAAACAACAACAAGCCTTGTAAAAAAACTTGATTTTCTCCGCTTTGAAAATAACTGTGCCCTTCTTTCATTGACAAGAGAAGAAAAACTGCTTATTCGCGTATTTGAAACTCAAAGAAAACAAACCGCCTATATCAAAGGACGCTGATAATTTACCTTTTGCGCCTTTGATAGATAGCATGAGACAATAAACATTCTCAAAGATTATTGTCTTATGCTATAATTTTTATACCCTTTCTTCCATATTAAAATATGCTATACTCCTCGCTAGTCGAATTATATGAAGCCATCGCAGGGCGTTCCAAATCATTAGAAAAAACTTCTATCTTATCCGAATTTCTTAAAAAACTTCAATTAGAAAAAAACAAGCAGATAATCTATTTGCTAAAAGGCAGAGTCTTTCCAGACTATGATGAAAAAGAGTTTGGGATTTCAGAACAACTTGTTATAAAAGCCATGTCTCAATCATTTGGCATCTCAACAGAAAAGATTGTTGGAGATTGGAAAATCCTTGGGGACCTTGGAAAAGTTGCAGAGCGCATATCGAATAAAAAAAACCAGACATTTCTCCATGCCGAAAAGCTGACAGCCGATAAAGTCCTTCACAATCTGCAGAAACTTCCAGACATAGATGGGAAAGGAGCAATAGACAAAAAAATCTCGCTCATTTCAGAGATTCTCTCGCTCTCCACCCCTGTCGAAGCAAAATACCTTATTCGCACTTTGCTGTCAAATCTTCGCATAGGCATAGGTGATGGAATAATTCGTGATGCAATTGTCTCAGCTTGCGGAAAAGAAAAGGCAGATTTCGCTGAAGCTGTCCAGGAAGCTTATGACAAATCCTCGGACTTTGCAGAAGTCTTCAAATCCGCGCTCAACAACACGCTTGATAAAATATCTCTCATTCCAAACAAGCCAGTTAAAGTAATGCTTTTCCCAAAAGCAGAAGACATAAGCGATGCCTTTCGCATAATAGGCAAGCCAGCTGCCTTTGAAATGAAATATGACGGCTTCAGGCTGCTGATTAACAAACACAACAACGAAATAAAACTATTCACCCGTCGCCTCGACAATGTTACAAAACAATTTCCAGATATATTGGAAAATGTTAAAAGATATGTAGATGCAGACAGTTTTATAATAGACAGCGAAGCTGTTGGGTTTGACCAAAAAACAAAACAATACCGCCCATTTCAAGATATAAGCCAAAGAATAAGGCGCAAATATGAAATTGAAAAACTTGTCCAAGCACTGCCCGTAGAAATTATAGCCTTTGATATCCTGTATTTAAATGGAAAAAGCCTTATTTCAATGCCTTTTTCAAATAGGCGCGCTCTTCTTGAAAAAATAATCAAGAGTGAAAACAAAAAACTTATTCTTGCCCCGCAATTAGTAACTGAAAGTGAAAAAGAAGCAGAAGAATTTTTCTCACGAGCAATAAAAGAAGGCCAAGAAGGCATCATGGGAAAGTCTCTTTCAGCCCCATACAAACCCGGCGCAAGAATTGGCTACGGAGTTAAAATAAAGCCTTCTGACAAGGATTTTGACCTGATTATAGTAAAAGCAGAATACGGCACAGGCAAGCGCGCTGGCTGGCTTACAAGCTTCACTCTCGCCTGCAGAGATAATTCCAATCTTGTGGAAATAGGCAAGGTTTCAACAGGCCTAAAAGAAAAAGAAGACACAGGGCTCTCATTCGATGAGTTAACATCTATCTTAAAACCTCTTGCAATCAAAGAAAGCGGAAGAGAAATAATGGTTAAACCTCAAATTATAGTCACAGTAACATACCAAAATATCCAGCACTCTCCAACCTACTCATCTGGCTTTGCCTTAAGATTTCCAAGAATCTCCCGTATACGCCCAGACAAAGGCATAACTGATGTCGCAACTCTAGACGAAATCAAAAAGGAATTCAAGTCTTCTGTGATTTAAAGCTATAAGCAACATAAACTCTTGAAGACTCTACAGAATACCTCATAAGATCAAGTTGCCTTACCGTCTCTTCAACTCCTTTTCTCCCGCTTTTAAAATAAGTGCTCTCTGTCTGCTTCGCCCTCTCATACCACTCAACAAACTTCTTTGGTTTGTATCTCCATTTTTTATCCCTATTAGCCACGCTTCTGATACTCTCTGCCTTCCCGCCCTTCTTGAAAGAATTATTCTTAATTTGAGTCATCTCTTCCAAAGTAAGCAAAGAAAAGGAAATTGCCTGCGCCTCTTTTGAATAGTCGCCATAAACCGCTCTGCCCTTACTCACGCCCAAAAACATAATCTTGCACATGTCTCCTAAAGTCTTCTTCTGCCCTCTCAATTGACAATCCCTCCCAATTCTTGAAAGTCTCTTTCATCTTTCTTTTAAAGACAAATTTTCTCCACGGTACAATATCAAAAGCCCACATATACTTCTTCTGGCAGAAGGTTATTTATATTTTATTGTTCTGAAAATCACAAACCAAAGCTTTATAAACACCGAAAGCTTTAAAAAGCTTGTAAAAACGGATTTTCATCACATCAAAAAGTCCTTGTTAAGTTTTTAGGACTTTTGGATGCTCAAAATTCGAGCCATAAATAAAAAATTTTATCAAATGACAAAAGCCTCTTTAAAAGTTCAAAACATTGTAGCTACTACTAGCCTTGGCAAACCAGTTTATTTGACAAAACTCGCCCGCACTCAAAGCAATACCGAGTATAACCCTGAATCTTTTCCCGGCTTAATTTTAAGAATTAAGAAGCCGAAATCAGCCGTTCTTGTCTTCACTTCAGGCAATCTTGTCTGCACAGGCACTAAGAGCATTGCCCAGGTTCGCCAAGTCATTGACGCAGTCATAAAACAATTGAAAAAAATAAACATCCACATCACTCAAAAGCCGAAAATCAATGTCCAAAACATAGTGGCTTCTGGCTCAATCGA
>CAYITH010000003.1:0-22491 GCA_964366295.1 Candidatus Woesearchaeota archaeon
TGACAGATAGAAGAGGACAATAAATCCGGTAGAATATTATTGTCCTTGACTATAGCCAATTTGATATGTATAATTGCGAATTTGTGGGTATATGCTGTCCTTTTCCCATTGGATGAGGAAAGGTATTTAATCCTTGTTTTTTTTAGTGGGCTATGCTAATTGGAATACTTGGACGCCCAAATGCTGGGAAAAGCACTTTTTTTAAAGCGTGCACATTGGCAAATGTGCTTATAGCTCCTTATCCGTTTGCTACTATAAAACCAAATAGAGGGGTAGGATATGTTAGAATTGATTGTATTGACAAAGAGTTTAATACGCAATGCATGCCTCGTGAGGGCTATTGCATTGATGGGCAGAGGTTTGTGCCAGTTGAGTTAATGGATGTGGCGGGCTTGGTGCCCGGAGCTTCGCAAGGCAAGGGCATGGGAAACCAGTTTTTAGATGACTTGAGGCAGGCAGACGCCTTTGTGCATGTTTTGGACATGAGCGGAACAAGCAATGCTGAAGGCAAGCCTGCTGAAAATTATTATCCTGGTAATGACTTGAAGTTTTTAGAAGAAGAGCTGGATTTATGGTATTCAGGAATACTTAAAAAAGTTTGGAAAACTTTTTCCCGCACTATAGAAATGCAGCACCAGAATTTTGCGCAGGCGGTAGCTGGACAATTTTCAGGGCTTAAAGTTACAGAGGAAGATGTGAAGAGGGCTGTGTTGAAATCAGGATTAAATATAGAGAAACCTACATTGTGGAGTGAGCAGCAGATATTTGGTTTTGCAAGAGCTTTGAGAAAAATGACAAAGCCAATGATAATTGCCGCTAATAAAATGGACACAGAGAAAGCAGGAGAAAATCTTGAAAAGATAAAGAAAGAGTTTGATTATCCTATTGTGCCTTGCAGTGCTGAAACAGAGCTTGCGTTGAGAGAAGCTAGCAAGGCAGGAATTACTGGATATTTGCCGGGAGATGAGGATTTTAAGGTGTTGAAAGAGTTAAGCGAGAAACAAAAGACCGCGCTTGAGTTTATTAAGAAAAATGTTTTGAATAAGTATGGAAATACGGGAGTGCAGAGAGTTCTGAATTTTTCTGTTTTTGAGCTGTTAAAATATGTTGCTATATTTCCTGCTGGCGTGCATAAGCTTGCAGACAGCAAGGGAAATATTCTACCCGATTGCTTTCTGCTTCCAGAAGGAAGCACTGCCTTGGATTTTGCTTTTAAACTGCATACCGATATAGGAAATAATTTTGTCAAGGCGGTTGATGCCCGCACCAAAAAGGCAGTTGGCAAGGAGTATGTTTTGAAAAACAGAGATGCTTTGGAGATTTTGACGAGATAGTTGCTATGGCGAGAACATTTTTGATATCTTATCGGCAATAGTTTGATAATTAGTTTTGGATATTCGTGCTACTTTTCTTATAACTAATTCTTTCATAAATGTATGTATTTGCCAGTATTTTACTTTGCTAACGAATGGCAGACTGCCTTCAGTAAATTCATTTATTAAGATCCCCTCTGATTCAGGATTACTGGTTATTGCACATCCAATAATATCGTTCTCTTTTTCTGCAAGAATTAGCATAGGCCTCTTTTTAGAATTTATCAGGTCTGAAAATGGAAATTCAATTACAACTATATCTCCTTTAGAATACTTCATCCCATCTCTCGTCATATTTATTGTCCCAAACTTTTTTTAAGCTATTTTCGCTTAATAACATGAGGATATGCTTTTCATCTATTTTTGCAGGTTTCATAATTATCCTTCCATTTTCTTCAGAAATAATAATTTTATTGCCCTTTTTTAGGTTAAAATACTCTCGTAATTTTTTCGGTATTACTATTTGCCCCTTTTCACCTAAATTTATTAGTTCTGCCATACCGGTAGGATATTCCTACTAATTTATAAATCTTTTGGTATAAAATTTCCCGTCTCTTAAAAGATTTTAAAATTGTGTCGTTATCCTATAATAACAATCTAAGCAAGATTTATATACTATTGATTGCAAGCCGATAGATAGATAATAAAGAAAATTCTTAGTAGTAAGAAAACTAACTGAAAAAGTTTTAAATAGCCTTGAATATTCTGCTTCAATACTCTATAATTAAAGAATCCATCATAAATGAGCCAACAAGAAAAGAAAGTTTACGGTTATGCATTTTCAGAAGGCGGAATAAGCTTTTATGTTTTTCCGAGATTCTGGATAACTGAAGATAGAGCAAGAGGAGTAGTTGAAGCAGTGCCTTTAAGTTTGAATGATTACTGCGCTTCACAGCCTTTTGAAGGCGGCAGAAAAGTTTCAATCTCAAAAGATGAGCATGATGGGCTTGGAAAAATTTTAAATAGGGAAGGCGGGGTAAGTTTTTTAAGTGCTGATATCCCCCCCCCAATTAATAATAATGGCAAAAACCCAGAAAAATAAGGATACTAAAAATTTAGTTGAGGGAAGATGTTCTATTTTTAAGAATGGTTATTATTTTGCGTTTCCTAATTACTTAATTAGTTGTGAAGTAACAGATACAGGAAGAATCAATTTTGAGCTTTCTGAATTAAAAACCGAAGTTGATATCGTAAGATTTGGATTTCCTGTAAAGATTAAAGCTAATTTGCTTGATAAAATCCATCAATTACTGCAGTTATCTTCTATTTTTAATCCTGATAATTTTTATACTGCGCTTAATAGAAGTATTGACTCTTTCTATAAAACTATGATGGCTCAGGTATACTATGATTCTATTGACTGCCGAGAATGGAATGTAAGCTCTTTAGAAGCATTTAGTGATAAGGCTGCAAAAGAATTTAAAGCAGAGTTTTTTGATTTTACTGAGGAAAATGAGGTACGACGAAGCTTTGGACTTGCAGGAAAGGTTGAATAAGATAGTCAGAATTTTAAAGATGCAACATATTGATTTAAACAGGGTGAGATGCTTTAGAAGCAAGGGTTCGAGTGCCATGGGTGTTGTGGCGAGATGCCATACAATTGGAAAACTGATGCAAAAGACAATAGGAGTAAAAGCACATTACGGGATAGAGTTCCTAGAACGGTTTGACAAGATGCCTCGTGATGCGCAAGATAAGGTAATAATACATGAATTGATGCATATACCAAAAACTTTCGGCGGAGGTTTTAGGCAACATGATTTTGTCTGCGAGGATAATGTGACAAGACTGCATAGGATGTTTAAGGAAAATATAGAAAATATAGATAATGTCTAATAATTAACCAAGATGCTCAAATCGTAATTTGCATTATCTATCTTTTAAAATTTCCAATAAGATATAAAGTATTAAACCTAAATTTGAAAATGAAGGCAAAACTAAATTATAACGGCAGGGAAATTATTATAGAAGATATAATTGAATACAGTGGTATGATGAAGCTTGTTGGATTGATGTTCGCTCGACGGGAGAGAGCAAGAGCATTGCTTTTCAATTTTTCTTCGGCAAAAATAAGAGCAATACATTCTTTTTTTGTATTTTTTCCTTTTGTTGCTGTTTGGCTTAGCGATGGCAAGATTGTTGAAATTCAAGCAGTTATGCCATTTTTGCCTTCAGTAAAACCAAAAAAACCTTTTGACCAGCTTGTTGAGATACCATTGAATAATTCTTATAAAGAAGTTACAGATTTCCTCGTCGAGAGAAAGGTTTAAATACTTGATTGATTATTTATTTTTTGATTAAAAAAAGGAGGTAAAAAATGGGAACAGTTCTTGTAAAAAACGCTATCAAAAGAAAGCCAGGGTATTTATACTATGTTGATGGAAAGGGCAATGTATGCGAAGCTAAGATGGCGCGAGGCGGAAGAAAGAAGAAAAAGTAAGTGAAATAAGTTTTTCTTTTTAATTTTTCTATTATTCGTTATATTTTTATATTTGTTTTTTTTGTTTTTTTTATGAAGAAATTGTCTTGCCTACAACTATCCTCAATTTCAGCCTTTCAAGGTTGGAAAAAAACAAAACTTTGAAATGAAAGCAATTGTTTTAGCGGCTGGCTATGCCACCAGGATGCATCCATTGACATTAAATACTGCCAAGTCGCTGCTGGATATCTCTGGAAAGCTGATAATAGAAAGAATAGTTGATAAATTAGCAGAAGTGGGGGAAATTGAGAAGATTTTTATCATTACAAATGATAAGTTTTACCTTCAGTTTGTCTGGTGGCTTGGAAAGTATGCTCAAAAAGGCAAAGTTGAGATAGTGAATGACAATACAATTTCGCAAGAAACCCGGCTTGGAGCAATGGGAGATATTGATTTTTTGATTAATGAGAAGGGCATTGATGAGGATATTGTGGTTGTGGCTGGAGATAATCTTTTTACAATGCCTTTGAAGGATTTTGTAAGTTTTGGAGTTGAAAAGAGCAAGCCTTGCATCGGGGTTTATGATGTTTTTTTAGAAGATATGGCAAAAAATTTTGGAGTTGTCAAGCTTGATGAAAATAAAAAAATAATCTCGCTTCAGGAGAAGCCAGATAATCCTGAGAGTACATTAATTTCTACAACGTGTTATTTTTTCCCTCGGCAGACTATTTTGACGCTAAAAAAATATATTTCTGAAGGAATGCCAAAAGACCGGCTTGGAGATTTTGTTGCGTGGCTTGCTGGGAAAGAAGAGGTTTATGGTTTTCCATTTAGAGGAAAATGGCATGATATTGGAAGTGTGGAAGAGTATGATAAGGTCAGGAAGAGTTGGGAGGATTAGATGTTGAGCAATAAAATAAGAATTAGAAAAATAGGTGCAATAGTAAATATTTTCTCCAGTTTTGACCAAATTGGCAAAAATCCTTTGAACTTTATTCTCAATGGATATAAGTAATATTTTTCGTCTATATCTGTCCAGTCCAATAATAAATGCAGTAAATAAGCTATAGAAAAATAGATTGTTTTGTTTTCTAATATTATGAAAAATACTGCGGATAAGATAATTAAGCCAAATATAGAATGCACTATAGTCAAGGACGTTGATAATTCCCCACTTACGCCTTGAGTAGATAGGGAAAGACTTATGTCTTTCACTATATATCAAAGGACGCTGAAAATTTACCAAAAATGCGCCTTTGATAGATAGAAGAGGACAATAAATCCGGTAGAATATTATTGTCCTTGACTATAGTTTGGTTTTATACCTTATTCCATAGTTTGTTTCATTTTTTATAGAGTCAATTAATTTTCCTGATTTCCATAGTCCATTCTTCGCAATTATATACAAATGATCTAAATCGGGGATAATAGAACCTATAATAAACGGATAATAATTGCCATAAAGCAGTCCCAGTAACACACCTATTAAGATATGGGCAAATATCATTCTATTGGATAATGAATAGAATTTTTAAACCTCTTTGTTCTTGTTTTTTTATGATACTGGGTATAGAGACAACAGCGCACACATTTGGAATTGGAATAGCTGATAAAGGGAGAATTTTGGCCAATGTTAGGGATACTTACACTACTGAGAAAGGAGGGATTATTCCTATAGAAGCTGCGAGGCATCATCGCCAAGTGGCTGAAAGGTTGTATAAAGGGGCATTGGCTAAAGCAGGAATTAGTGAGAAGGAGATTAAAGCAATTGCTTTAGCGAATGCGCCCGGGTTGGCGCCTTGCTTAATAGCTGGAATGAATTTTGCCAAAGAGTTGGCTACACGGCTGGAAGTGAAGATTATTCCTGTGAATCACTGCCTTGCGCATTTAGAGATAGCCAGAATTACAGGTGCTAAAGACCCTGTGTTGCTTTATGCTTCTGGTGCCAATACACAAATAATCGCTTATGCCGGCGGAAAATACCGAGTATTTGGAGAGACACTTGACATCGGCATAGGAAATTGCATTGATACTTTTGCCCGTTATGCGGGGTTTGGTTTTCCCGGAGGGCCGAAAATTGCTAAACTTGCCGAGGAAATAGAAAAACTTTCTGATAAGGAAGAACATTATATCGAATTGCCTTATACAATTAAAGGAATGGATATTGCTTTTTCAGGAATACTGACAAATTTAAGGCAGAAACTTGAAAGCAAAAAATACAAGATAGGGGACTTGGCTTTTTCACTGCAGGAGACAATATTTCCAATGCTTGTTGAGGCAAGTGAGAGGGCAATGGCGCATACTGGAAAGATAGAACTTGCTTTGGGCGGAGGGGTTGCCTGCAACAAAAGATTGCAGGAGATGTGCGCGATAATGTGCGCTGAAAGAGGCGCGAAATTTTTCTGTCCAGCTAATGAGTTTTTAGTGGATAATGGCGCTATGATCGCTTATACAGGAGAGATAATCTTAAATGCAGATAAAAATGTAGGAATAAAATGCAGCGATATAGACATAAAGCCGAGGCAGAGGACCGATGAGGTTGAGGTAGGGTGGAGATGAGAAAATTAGTTAATACTCGAGTTATAAAAATGTTTAAATGGTAGCTTATGTTTTAAATGATATGGCTGACAAAAATAAATTGGAATTTTTCATTAAAACAGACTTTAGCAGATTTACTGGGAAGTATGTGGCGATAGTTGATGATAAAGTTGTTACAAGCGGAGACAATGCGAAGGTTGTTTGGAAAGATGCGATTAAGATTACTGGCAAAATACCGACTATAGCAAAAATACCTAAAGAAGAGGCGCTTATTTTTGTATTAAAATGGAATTAGTTTTTGATTTTAAAGAAGAATTAAGTGGAATCTTTGGCAAGATTTTACGTCCCGTGGCTTATGTAGTTTTGATTAATGGCGATATAAAAGTGCCGGAATATGTCTATGTTGATTCTGGAGCAGATATAACTCTAATTTCAAAGTCAGTTGGCGAAATACTTGGCTTCAAGGTGAGTGATAATGATAAGATTGAAGAGATAAAGGGTATTGGTGAAAGAAGCGTTCCTTTGGTTATTAAAAGTATTAATATGCAGATAGGGGAGAAAGTCTTTCAAACCAGAATTGGATGGGCTCTCATTGAAGAAGTGCCTCTTTTACTCGGAAGAATCGAGGTTTTCAGCTTTTTTGATATTTGCTTTCAAAAGAATGAAAAAACTTTTTTTAGACATTGAATGTTCTAAAGACTTATTTTAATAAAAGCATAAAATATAGTCAAAGACACAAATATCTGAACTGTTTTTGTGTCTTCTCCTATCTGTCAGAAATGCTGATAATTCTGCGCATTTCTGAACACTCTGAAAATCCCAAATCTAAACTGGATTTTCTTAGTATCAAAGGTATATAAATTGTTCAGTTTTCAATGTTCTTTGGTATAATTAGACTTACTTCTTAGCTCTTTCCCATATAGATTCAAAAAATGCTTTGTAATACTCATAATTCTTCTTTGATTTTATTACAAATGCAGTTGGTTTTTCTCCATAGACTACTGTTATGTGATATCCTTTGAAAATAAAAGTTCCGATTGGCATAATCCGATTAGTAAACCTAATTTGCATTCCAAAATGTTTATGATTTTTATTAATTATTTTTTTAAATTGAATATTTGAAATTAATCTTACCTTGATTCCTTTTTCTATCCTTTTTTTATGATAATTTTGAAAAAAATTTATAACTCTTTTATCGGACAATGATTCTCCAAGCATAAATCCTAGATACTCTTCTCCTCTCTGGAGGTTATCTAAAATAAGATTGAACGCTGATTTTAGTCCTTCAAATCCTTCGTAAATATTAGCTTCTTGTATTTCTTCTTTCATTTTCCTTTTCTCTTCTATCTGAGGAATAATTTTTTCCAGAAGTTCTTTTTTTTGTTCTTTTATTGCTTGTTCTCTTTCTTTTAATAATGAAAGAAGATTTTTTGGATCCGATGCTTGAAAATGCTTGATATTATTTTTTATAATAAAACTTGCGAGTCCTTTTTCTTTAAGCTTTTCAAGAATATTATATATTTTAGAATCCTGAACTTTAGCTCTTTCTATTATTGGTCCAACTGTGCTTTCTTCTATTTCAAGAAGAGCGAAATATACCTTTATTTCAGAATCATTAAGCCCAACTTGTTTTAATACGATTGTGTCCATATTACAAATATCCTTTATGGGTATTTAATACTTACTATTACCCCTTCTTAGGTGGGGGGTTATTTTTATATATGCATTTGTAAGTATTATTTAATGACAAAAGACAAAAGAACAAATTGGGGAAAACTCGGAGAAATACTTAGCAAATGCACTAACTTGCTCTCAAAAAATCCAAATTTAGAAGCGGTAGTTGCAAAAGCGAATACGGGAGTTAATCCAGAACAAATATCAGAAAAGTTAGCTGAAAATACAACTGCTACTCAAACAGGAACAAAAAACTATTATCCTCAAATAGCAACAGTTAGTAAAGAAGATGCCCCGCCTATATGGGTATTAACAAGACCTCCAGAAGTATTATCTCTATCCTTTTATATGCTAAATATGGCTAACCAAACTAATGGTAGATTTAGAAGTATAAATTTAAAAGTTTCCTTACCTAAAGAGACTTTTATTCCTGAAACTTATCGTGGCAGAGATGTACAAATTGTCGGAGCATTAATAAGGGGCAGAGATCTTCCATACAAACAGGATGGTTTAAATCCAGATACAATTTATTATACTTCTTTTAATGCAAGAGTTTTAGGCGGAGAAGATATAACCCCTGAAAATGGTGGCAGAAATTTTTATAATTTTTTGGATAAATCGCTAGAAGATTGCTTCAGGGAGGGAAAATTACCTCCGGAATTTCCTGGAACGTTGATCACTATAACAGAAGATGATAACAAGGAGAAAAAATGATAGACCGAATAGAACTATTAGTTAATGAGTATCCAGATAATTTGCATGGAATAGAAGGAATTACTTCAGCTGAAGATTTATTAAAAGTTTTTCGGGGCAGGACAGATAGAGCCCTCAAGATACATGGCATGAAAAGGAGGAATATAAAGGTTAATGGTTATGAGTGGCAAACAGAGGTTGAAGGGTACGATTCTTCAGAATTAAGGCAAATGGGTGATACGACTGAAGTAGATAAAGTGACAAAATCTATGGTGGCCGCATTTGGAGAAAATGCACAAGATGTTCGTGGATATGAATTCGAGAATTATCTTGACGGAACTGCTCCATTTCCAGAAATACCCAGTGATGGAATTACTCCAGACCAATCAGCAATACTATTACTAGGGCGAGCAAAACAAAACCTTGGGGTAGCATTAGGGATGACTTACAGCGAGTTATTTGTTCCACACATCGGAATATTCGCAGCTAAGCCGCCTGTTAAAGCGAATAGAATTTTTCGAGTATTTCCGCAAGATGGAAAACCTTCCTTTACTCAATTAGATGAGAGATTTCCAAATAATTTGTATTTTCAGATGAGATATATTCAAGAAATACAAGGACCAAAACTTCAAAGAAATATCGAATGGGATACAGAAGAATTTTCTGGAGAAGCTAATTTAATTCAAAGAGTTTATCATGATTTTCAAAAAGCGTATGCCTCTACTCTTTTTGATACTTCTAAAGTTATGTAGCAGATCTAATTGTGGGCTTGGTTGGAAAAGGAAAAAAAGGGTTTTATCCTGCTGAAATTGAGCAGCCACAGGAGGTTGAGCTGGATATAAGCAAAATATCTAAACTCGGATATTCTCCGAAGGTTTCAATTGAGGAAGGGTTAAGAAGAACAGTTGAGTGGTATATGAAGAATCCTGAGGTTTTGGAGAGATAAAACTGGATGTGGTGGAGGTTTGGATGATTATCTTCTCGGCAGATTTAAAATGCATTTTGGGCCGAAAATATAAGTTTGTTTTTTGAACTCCTGCCAACAAGAGTCTTTATTTTTTTCGAGGTATTGCTTTAAATTTTCATAAGCAATATTGTGCAGCGGACCTTTTTCATTAGTCAGGTCATAGTGAATTTGAAACAAAAGAGTTAATTCTTTTGAGGTAAGGTATTTCTCATTTAAAAGTTGTTTTATATTAGTTTGAGGCGTTTGAGATTCTAGTTTGAAAGCTGTTTTATCAATATCTGCCAGAATTTGCAGATAATTTACAACTTCCTTCAGTTTTTTTTCAGTTTCATAAAATGGAGCGCGAATGTCAAATGTTTCGTTGAGAGTTGTGTTGTAAAGCAATTCTATTTTTTTAATATCTTTGAATCTTTCCTGCCTTGCTTTAAGCCTTGGTTGTTTGAGAAGTTCGCTTTTTACAAGCCCCGCATTTATCTCTGCTTCTACAACACGGCCTTCTAATTTTCTGAAACTTTCAAATGTTTTTAAGTCATATGTGGTAGGAGATTTTTCCAGCTTTCTATAAGAATCAATCCGAGCCTGCAGAATTCTGTCAATGGCTTTTTTTACTGGAATGATATTTCCTAGTCTGTCTTTGAGCTTTGTTTCTGTGTCTACTTCTTCCACCGGCAAGTATTTTTCTGTTTCTGCCTGCTTGTGTTCTTTTGACAGGATGTGCCTTCTTGTTTCCACCGATATATCTTTGGCGAGGTTCGAGGCTTCATTTATTGAGCATAATCTTATAAGGCTTTCTTCTAAGTTGTCTGGGCGCTTTCTTTTTTGCACTGCTCCTTCATATTGGCGATAAAGAGTTATGCCAAATAATTTTTGCAAGGCGTGATAGGCTTTTTTATTCAGCGCAGTTTGAGAAAGGCGGTCTTCCTGCCTTGAGGCGTGAAATTCAGCCATGTCGCGTTCATAAATTGGCCAGAAAGTTTCAGCTAATTGTTCAAGATTATTGTGAAAGTATTTATTTATTTCTTGGCTGATAAACTTGCTGCGCTCTTCAAGAAAAACTTTGTTTGTCCGTTTTATTGCTTCTGCAAGCCCAATTGACAAATATAATTTTGTGTTAGAAGACTGGAGTTTTCCAAGCAAGCTTCTCAAGGTTGTTTTTTTGCGGTATTTTTTTGGAAGAGCATACCACCAGAGTGTTTTTGATGTTTCGTCCAGATTAAGATATTGTTTAAGAGGGTGTTTTTCTTGTGTTGTGATGATAAAGTCCTCTGCCAATGGGCCGAGAACGCCTTTGAGAGGGTCTTTCAGGAGTTGTGCTGCGCAGGCATATACTCTTGCCCAGTCTGCTGGAGAAGCAGCCATTTCAGGAGAAAGAATTTTTATTGCCGAAGCGTATGCTCTTGGAGCCGGAATATTTTCTCTTTCGATAAATCTTGCGAGGCGTTTTACTCTGTGGTGTGCATCCCGTTTAAAGCGTATACCTTCTGTGTCGCAGATGCGCAATTCTGGCAGATATCGCATGGCTTCAATTAATGTGTCTATTCCGAGTGTGGAAAGTTTTTTTTGAAGGTTTTTTGGCAGTGCTGTGAGGCCTTGCAGGTACAGTTTTTCGCTTAATATCTCTTTATCTTTTTGAAGTTGTGCCTGCTTCTTTTTTTCAAAGACATAATGTTTTTTGAATTTTGCAGGCGGTAGATTTAAATCTGACATTAAGGAGTGCCATAATGCCTCATTGCGTATGCTTAGCTCGTGATAATCTTTTTCAGTGTGCTGTTCTTTTCTTTCTGGAAATTCAAAGTCTATTTTTCTCACAAAGCCGAGCCTATGCCCTGTTCCTTCTGCCCTGCCAATTTTCTCGCCTTTTTTTAAACGCGCAGTGCGAAAGACTGTTTTGACTTTTGGAGGCTTTGTCAGTCTTACTTCTGGATTTGACTTTAAGTTTTGTATTCTTTCAAGAACTGCCAAGCTCTCGCGGTACATTGCGTTGTTGCTTTCATAGCTTTGGAGTAGATAGGTGAAATTTCTAGCTGCGTTGCTATTTGGATGCCAGATTTTACTGATAATAGATGTTTCTTGGGAAGGCATATAATTAAAAGCGGTTTAGGGTTTTTATTTTTTGCGGCGGTGGAGTGATTACTTTTTTTGCCTCGATTTATAAACATCTACTACAAAACCGATAATTGAGACTTCAAAAATGCTCTTTTCGTACCCTGCTTGTTTTAACTGGCAGAAAGAAAAGGCATTTTTGACATTGCTCAAGAACCAGAACACGCCTCGTGCTTTAGCACAGGGTTCTTGACACAACAAGAAAAGCAATGCCAAAGAAAATAGCAGAAACAATATAGGCGATCGAGTACTTTTCAAGAGTATACGCTCAATATTTATACAGAAGAAAGGTCTTTTAGTTCTCTGTCTTTAGCCAATATAATTCTTTCAACTTCGCTTATTTCTTTCTCTTGTCCGTATAGCTCTACTACTGAGTCAACTCTTCTTTCATTTTCTATAACTTCTATATCAAAAGTTAAGGTTACTCCTTGTTGCGTAAAGTGATATACTCTCGGATATAATCTCGAATTGGATAATTGAATATGATGTATCTCTCCTTTTTTGACCAGTTCATTCATAAAAGCATGAAATGTTGTTTGATGATAGACGCCTGTTGCTTCGCCTAGGTGTATTGTTCTTCGCATTGAGATAGGAATGTTTGGCGGTATAAAAGGATTTGTGTTGTTGATTGCTAGCAGGCCTATTAGCATATCTATTAATAAATTTACTTTTTCAATCTATAAATGTCCATTATGAATCCAAATATAGACGCTATGAAGTAGGCAATGCCAAAGAAAATTGTAGATACAATAGATAAAATAGCTATTCCTGTGCCTTTGTCATCTCCAGGCGTCCAAAATGCAATTATATAGATTAAAACAAGCTCTAACACTAATGCGAACAACACTGCGAAAGGCAAGTTGAGGATGTATTTCCACTTTTCTTTGTAGTGTTCTTTGGTAATCAGGTTAAACATGTGTAATGCTAGAGTAAAGATAGGAATTAATGGGATAAGCCAGATGTAATCAAATAGTTCAAGAGTTTCAATATTATAAATAAGGCTACGAAATAAAAAATTATATGCCATGCCCGCGGATATAACTATTGATATTCCAAAAACTATAAGATACGGCCATTTTATTGAGCTTCTTGATAGATAGATTGTTAAAATAGCAGAAACTATTAAAGCGATTATTGGCGAGGTCAGAAGTATTATTCCGCTTGTTTCCATAATTTCCAAGACATCAATAACATTTATAAACCTTCTATTTCAGACAAATACAACCAATGATGTAAATCACGGAGGAAAAAATGGATTTTTATGAAAGTGTTGAAAAAGCAAGAAAGAATGGAAAAATAGAGAAAGGCATAAATGAGGTTACTAAGGCGATTGAGCGCGGCACAGCTAAGACAGTTGTTGCTGCCAAAGATGTCAATCCTAAGGAGATAATCTCTCATCTTTCTGCGCTTTGCAAAGAGAAGAAGGTTCAGTATGAAGAAGTTGACAGCAAGCAAAAGCTAGGTATAGCTGTCGGAATTTCTGTTCCTTGTTCAGCTGTTGCTATAATTAGTTCTGATAAAGAAGAGAAGAAGTAAAAATGGGAAGCGATAAAAAACAGAAAAAGGAAGTTCAAGCAGGAGAAGCTGTAAAAAATGTTTCAAGATATACTGAACAGTCTGTGCCGGCTGTTGTTGAGGATTTAATTGGCAGGACAGGTTTTAGGGGCGAGATTACGCAGGTTAAATGCAGATTATTGCAGGGAAATGATAAGGGAAAAGTTATGAGAAGAAATGTCAAGGGGCCTATAAGAGTAAGGGATATTTTAATTTTAAGAGAAACTGAGATAGAAGCGAGAAAATTGAAATCAAAAGTTACAAAAGGAGCGTTTAGTTAAAATGGCAGTTTGCAGTTTTTGCAAGAGAGAATATCCTTCTTTTCAAGGCGTTACTTTATTTGATAATGTGGGAAGGGCTTGGAAATTTTGTTCAAGCAAGTGCAGAAAAAATAAAGAGCTTGGAAGAGATTCTTTAAAATTGAAATGGACAGAGAAAAAATCAATTGTGGAGGAAAAAGCAGGTGAGCAGAAGCAAGTGAAAAATGCATGATGAAATTGTTTATATAACTTCTGAAAGCGTGACTGAAGGGCATCCTGATAAGATTTGCGACCAGATAAGCGATGCTATACTTGATGCGCATTTAGCGCAAGACCCTTATTCTCGCGTGGCTGTTGAGTGCCTTGTTACAACTGGAAGCGTTCATGTTGCAGGAGAAGTAACAAGCAAGGCAAAAGTAGATGTTCAAAATGTGGTGAGGCAAACTTTGAAAGAAATAGGATATGTTAATCCTGAGTTTGGAATGGACACGGATGATGCCGGAGTGTGGGTGAGCATTCATGGACAAAGCCCAGATATTGCGCAAGGAGTAAATGAAAATCCTGATTTGAATAAAGAGCAAGGAGCAGGAGACCAGGGGATGATGTATGGATATGCTTCTAACGAGACTGTTGAATTAATGCCGTTTCCAATTGTTACTGCGAACAAGCTAACGAGGAGAATGGCTGAAGCCAGGAAAAATGGCGAAATAAAAAATCTCGGACCTGATGGCAAGTCGCAGGTTTCTGTTCGTTATGTTAATGGAAAGCCAGAAAAAATAACTGCTGTTGTAATAGCGCAGCAGCATACAGATAAAATAAGCGAAGATGAGTTAAGAAAGGAAGTAGTTGATAAAGTAATAAAGCCGATTTGCGGAGATATGATTGACAATGAGACAAAAATTTATGTAAATGCAACAGGAAGGTTTGTTGTAGGCGGACCAGAAGGAGACACAGGTGTGACTGGAAGAAAAATAATAGTTGACACTTACGGCGGTGTTGGCAGGCACGGAGGAGGTGCGTTTTGTATTGCTGGTACTTCCCTTGTTAATACGGAAAGAGGTTTAGTGAAAATTGAGGAATGTCAAAAAATCGGAAGTAGGGGATTGCTGGTAAAGACCGATATTCATCCAATGCCGGCGGGTGCTTGGTATAATAATGGGATAAAACCAACAAATATTTTAATCACGAAAGATGGTTATAATATTGAGGCAACAACAAATCACTTGTTTAGGATAATAGATACAGAAGGAAATTATAATTGGAAATCGGCAGGAGATTTAAGATATGGAGATTATGTTGCAATTCAAACAAAGAATAGACTTTTTGGCAACGATACCTTGCCTGAGTTTTCTTATTCTTATAAAAATGGGACTGCAGAAAAAAGGAAGAAAAAATACACATTCCCAAATAAGCTCACTAAAGATTATGCTTATTTATTGGGTTTATTGATTGGAGATGGGCTTTGCACCAATCAGGGTGATATTCGATTATGTGTTTGCGAGCCTGAAATGAAGGAGATTGTTCAAAATGTTTATGAAAAGATTAGTGGTGATAATGGAAGAATCTATGGGCATTGGGCGTATTTAGGCGGCGTTGAATTGCGTGCTTATTTGAAACATTTAGGTCTTGATTTTGCAAAATCTTTTGAAAAGACAGTTCCAAAGTCGATATTTAGCGCGTCCAAAGAAAATTGTGCAGTATTTCTAAAGGGTTTATGGGATACTGATGGATGTGTTCGTATTGATGGAAGAAACAAGAATAGTTTACGCCTACATCTTGCAACAACCAGTAGGATTTTGGCTGAGCAGGTTCAAATATTGCTCTTGAGTTTTGGAATAATCTCTAAAATTCAGGTTGTAAATGTTGGTAAGAATGTTGCCGGGTTTATTAAGGGAAGGCAGATTACTTCTTTGCATACGCGATATGATTTAGTTATAAAGGGAAGCAGAAGCGTAATCCAGTTTAAGGAATACATAGGATTTAATCTTGAAAGAAAGCAAAAGATTTTGGAGTCACTATTGCCAGAAAAAAGAGACGCGTTAATTATCCCTTATCAGAAGAAGCGAATAATTTCTTTGTTTAATAAACTTCCAGTTCATGAAAAAAGGATAGATAATTGCAAAATAGGCAGGTTTACTCGTTCTTCAAGTGGTAAAGCGACTAAGGAATTAACATATGAGAAACTTAAAGAATTTATTGATACTTATGAATTATTTTTGAAGAATGAGCCGGACTTTAAGTTTCTACAGCAGATTTGCCTTATGGATCATTATTACACTCAAATTGAGCGAAAGATACCTTCTTTTTCCGAAACTTATGATCTGAATATTCCTTTCTCCCATACATTTACTGCAAATGGGTTTGTCTGCCATAATTCCGGTAAAGACCCAAGCAAGGTAGACCGAAGCGGTGCATATATGGCAAGGCATATAGCAAAGAATATTGTCGCAGGAGGAGTTGCAGACAGATGCGAGGTGCAGATAAGTTATTCTATCGGCGTTGCTAAACCGACATCTTTCAATATAGACACTTTTGGAACAGGCAAAATTCCAGACAATAAAATAGTTGAATTGGTCGAGAAGCATTTTGATTTAAGGCCAAGAGCTATAATTGAGTATTTGAATTTAAGAAGGCCTATTTTTAGAAAAACTGCTGCTTACGGTCATTTTGGCAGGAATGAGGAAGATTTTACCTGGGAAAAAACAAATAAAGCTGAAGAATTGAGAAGGGGGGCAGGGTTGTGAGATTTTAATCTACATACTCCAAAATATACTTTCTAAAATATATATTGCAGCATATATAAATTATCGCTTATTTATATGATTTTACTTTTATCGACGATAAAAGTATTTTTCTGGGAGAAAGCTTTTTAAATGAAGTTTAACTCTAAGTATTGAAAAAAGAGTTTTAATCCAGCATTTAAAACTTCAAAAATGCTCTTAAGGAGCTTGGCATTTTTGATAGTGATCAAAAACTCAAGTACGCCCTGCGCTTCAAGCAGGGTTTTTGACATGACAGAAGAAAAAGGAAAGTATCAGGCAGAGAACATCAAGGTCTTAGAAGGTTTGGAAGGGGTAAGACACAGGTCTGCGATAGAAGACCTTAGGCAAAATTATGACATTTTAGAAATAAAAAATAGAATAAAGAAAATGCTTAAAAATTTGCTAACCCCACAGCAAGCTGTGGAAAACAATTTGCTCTTGAGTAAAATATTTTTCAATTTGCAAGAGCAAATCGTTTTGGAGTATTCATCGCAAATTTTTTTGTCTTCGACAACCAGCATTTTTAGTCTTTCAAAATTCGCAGCAAGCTGCGGGGTATTAAACCCAAATTTTGAAATAAAGAAGAGAGGAGATATTTTAATTTTATCGCAAGAATTGAAAGTCACACAATCTGTGCTAAAACATGCAATAGCAGAAGAAAAAATTTTAACACTCTTTCCAGGCATTCATAAGAGCAAGGCTAATGCACTTGCTAGGCTTAAAACAGATAGAGATAAAGCGAGATTCATGGAATTAAATAGTATTAATAAACTTTCTGCGAGACAGTTGTATAAATCAGTTAAGAATTGGAATTTAGAACTAGAGAAAACCCCATTGTTGCTAGTTAACCAAGAAGAGCATGATATAATCCTTGGAAGCTTAATGGGTGATGCTTCTATTAGGCAGATAGATAGAAACTCCTGTTTTAGATTCTCTCATTCTTTAAAACAAAGAGCTTATGCTGAATGGAAAATGAATAAATTAACTATCTTTCCTATATCTGAATTTACAGAAAGAACTAGAAAAATTAGAAATCGTTTTATTCATGCACTGGATTATTCTACAAAAACTCATTCGGTTTTTAATTATTACAGAAAACTTTTTTATAATACTGGTAAAAAGAGAATAACTACCGATATATTGGATCAATTAAATGCAAAAAGTTTAGCAATTTGGATATGTGATGATAGAAGTTATAGCAGTAAACAGGAATACATTATAATATGCACTAATGCATATTCATTAGAAGAGCATGAATTGATGAAGGAGTTTTTAAATGGAAGGTTTGGATTGAATCCTACAATAGGATTTAGAGATGGCAAATATTATTATTTAAGATTTAGACAGAAAGATACCAAAGAGTTAATAAAAATCATAAGACCGTTTATTCCTAACTCGATGTTGTATAAAATAGGGGGAAAAAATGTCAAGTGAAGGAGAAGTAAATAAGTATTCCTCTGAAAAGATTAAAGTGCTTGAGGGTCTTGAGGGAGTACGTCATCGTCCAAGTATGTATATAGGAAGCACTGGCAAGGCAGGGCTGCATCATCTTGTTTATGAGATTGTTGATAATGCCGTTGATGAGGCAATGGCAGGGCATTGCGATAAGATTGAGGTTACATTAAATAAAGATGGTTCTGTTACAGTGAAAGATAATGGCAGAGGAATACCTGTTGATCCCCACCCTATTTATAAAAGGCCTGCTGTTGAGATTGTTGTAACTAAACTGCACGCCGGAGGAAAGTTTGACAAGCAAAATTACAAGGTTTCAGGCGGTTTGCATGGTGTAGGGCTTAGCGTTGTTGCTGCGTTGTCTAAACTAATGAAAGTTGTTGTTAAAAGAGACGGTAAAATCTGGCAGCAAGAATACAAGATTGGAAAGCCAATTTATGACTTGAAAAAGATTGATGAGTGCGACAGAAAAGAAACTGGAACAGAGATAACCTTTTGGCCGGATACCGAGATATTTTCAACAGTAAAGTTTGACTTTTCAGTTTTAGAAACGAGGTTTAGGGAAATTTCTTTTTTAAACAAGGGAGTTAGCATTGTTTTAAGCGAGGTTGAATCAGGAAAAAAAGAGACTTTTCACGCTGAAGGAGGACTAGTTGAATTTGTCAAGTGGGTTAATAAGACAAAAGAGGCAATACATACCAAGCCCGTTTATTATACAAAAACTGAACAAGGGGTTGTTGTTGAGTGTGCTGTGCAATACAATTCCGGATATCAAGAAAATGTTCTGAGTTTTGTTAATACAATAAATACTATTGAAGGTGGGACTCATGTTGCAGGTTTTAGAACTGCACTGACCAGGGCAATAAATGATTATTCTTCAAAGAATAAAATTTCAAAAGAAAGCTTTAACGGTGACGATGTGCGAGAGGGATTAACCGCAATTATATCTATTAAAGTTCCTGAACCGCAATTTGAAGGACAGACAAAGACAAAGCTTGGGAATAGCGAGGTCAAAGGAATCGTTGACAGCGTAAGTATGACTGCATTAACAGAATTTTTTGAGGAGAATCCGCCTATTGCCAAGAGAATTATCTCAAAGGTTGAAGAGGCGATGAGGGCAAGAAATGCGGCTAAAAAAGCAAAAGAGCTTATAAGAAGAAAAAGTGCTTTTTCTGTTTCAGGGCTGCCGGGAAAACTTGCTGATTGTTCCAGCAACAAAACTGAAGACAGCGAGTTGTTTATCGTGGAAGGCGATAGTGCGAGCGGTTGTTTTGATGGAGATACTGAAGTAGCTTTAGCAGATGGGAGAAATGTTTCCTTTAAACAATTAGTTGCAGAAGATTATCAAGGAAAAGAGAATTATTGCTATACTATAAAATCTGATGGCAGCTTTGGCATTGAGAAGATAAAAAATCCGAGAATAACTAAAAAGAGCGCAGAAGTTATTAAAGTAACACTTGATAATGGCAGAGAGATGATTTGCACTCCAGATCATAAGTTTATGTTGAGAGATGGGAGTTACAGAGAAGCCAAAGATTTAACAAAAGAAGACTCTTTAATGCCTTTGCATAAAAGAATGTCTAAAATTGGTGGGAGAATAACTATTGAGGGTTATGAAATGGTATGGGACCAAAATAAAACTTGGATATTCACCCATATCTTAGCTGATGAATATAATTTGAAAAATGGAGTTTACGCAATTGAGCAAGGGGAACATAAGCATCATATTGATTTTAATAAGCTGAATAATAATCCAACTAACTTAATACGGATGCCTCGAGATGAGCATATGCTACTTCATACGCAGATGATTGATAGAACTTTGCATACTCCAGAAACAAAATTTAAATCTGCACTTGCTCATAAAAGTCCGGAATATAGGAAAAAAATTAGCGAATGGGCGAGACAACCCGAAGTGAATGCAATAATCCGAAGAAATTCAAGAGCCTTATGGCAAAATCCTAAACATAAGGATTATATGAAAAAGAAATTTCTTGAGTTTTATAATTCTAATGAAAACTATAGGCTGGCTAATAATGCTAATTTATATGAACAACAAAGAAACTATTGGGCAAATACTGAAAATAGGCAGAAAGCTGCTGAAAAAGTAAAAAAATTCTTTGCAGAAAACCCTGATGCTAAAGAATATCTTTCTAATATTGCTAGAGAGCAGTGGAAAGATAAACAACTTATTATTTGGAGAAGACAAAAAACAAAAGAACAATGGACTCCTGAATTTAGAGAAAAGAGAAAAATTTCTTATAATAAAACTTATTATTCTAAGACAATCTCACTAATGAAAAAAACAATAGAAACTGATAAAAATTTACTAGAATTTGATAAGATTAGAATAAATAACAATGACTCTACTATCCTTAGTTCAGATACTTTTTGCAAAAGATTTTTTAATAATGATAAAGAAAAAATGCTTGAAGCAGTTCAAAACTGGAATCATAAGATAAGAAAAATTGAGCGGTTAGATAATAGTGTTGATGTTTATGACATTGAAGTTCCGAATACCCATAACTTTGCCCTTGCTTCTGGAGTTTTTGTGCATAATAGTGGGAAACAGGGAAGAAATAAAGAGTTTCAGGCAATTTTGCCGTTGAAAGGAAAAATACTTAATGTTGAAAAAGCAAATCAGGTAAAAGTCTTTTCAAGCGAAGAAATAGCTAATTTGATAACTGCTATAGGCACGGGCATTGGAGAGCAGTTTTCACTTGAAAAATTAAGATATGGCAAGGTGATAATTATGAGTGTCGATGGACAGGAAACAACCTTTATCCAAAATCCTAGTGGAGAGATAATATGCGTGAAGATTGGTGCGTTTATAGATAAAGCAATTGAGAAAAATTTAGATATTTCAAATTATAATGTTTTATGTTTTAATATAAAGACTAGAAAGTCTCAGTTTAAGCCAATAAAAGCAGTAATTAAACATCCAATTCATGAAAAACTTTATGAGATTAAAACTTCTTATGGCCGGAATGTTCGAGTAACGTCTTCTCATAGTGTTTTTACGTATGAGAATGGCGAGGTTAGACTAAAGAAGGGCAATGAAATAAGAGAAAAAGATAAAATAGTTGCACCAAAGAATTTACCATTGTTTAATTATATGCCTTCAAAAAGAATAGATCTCCTCAAGTTGTTAATAAAAAATAAAGCAATGTTATCTGGCAATATTTATGTAAGGGGAAAGTCAGTAGAGAATTTTTTAAGAATTAAAGTAATGAAGGAACATGAAAACGATGATAACTTGACAGGACAAAGAGTGATTATTCCAGAAAGAGTAAGAAATAGTCTGCGAGCAATTAGAAAGACGAATAATCTGTCTCAACAACTAATCTGTCAGAAGCTAAATGTTAAACAGCCATGCGTTTACTATAACTGGGAAAAAGGAAAGTATCATCCTACTTTGAAAAAGTTTGAGAATTATATTGAAATCTTGGGAATGGATAGAACTCAGGTTCTGTCACAGGTTCAGATTGTAAAATCCAGTTTAGAACGAACTTTTGAAACTCAATACAAGAATTCAGGCAGAAATAAAATAAAAGATTATACTCTTTTAAATAAGTTGGAAGAGAGAGATTTAGAGTATTTAGATGATAGCGTGTTTATTTGTCCAGAACACTACACTGATAGGGGTATTAAAAGATATATACCAATTAATGAATCATTGATTAAACTAATTGGATTTTGGACGGCAGAAGGTTCTTGTTCCTTAAGAAATGGAATAAGAATGTCCATAGGATTAAATGACAGTAATCTGGTAGCCGAATTGAATAGTGCGTTTAATGAAGTTTTTGGTTTTACTGCTAAGCTCTCATATAGCAAAAATAGGGCATCTTGTGGAGAGCTTAAGCTAGTCAATAAAATTGCAGCATTTTTTTGGAAGATACTATTTAATTTGGATATATCAAATTCTTGCAATAAAAGAATACCGGATATAATATTTAATGTTAGCAAGGAAATGCAGTTAGAATTTTTGAGAACCTATTTTTTGGGTGATGGAACCTTGTCAAAGTCAAATATCTCTTTTACTACAGTATCAAGAAATTTGGCGGATCAATTAGTTTATCTTTTGCAGTCTTTTGGAGTGATGGCTAGTACAAGCATTAGAGAACCATCTAAAAATGAATTAATCTCTTCAAAAAATATCGTTTATACAGTAAGCATTAACTCGAAGGATGATTTAATAGTTTTAAAAAGGGTTTGGGCAAATCATAGAAATGCGCGTTATTTGCAGAAGAAATTAAACAGCGGTTTTCCGTCACTTAACAGAAAATTTATGCCTATTTCTGACGATTTAGTGGCTCTTGATGTAATCGGCATTAGAGAAGTCAAGTGCAGTGGCAGAGATGTTTATGACTTTTCAGTTGATGAAGATGAAAATTTTATAGCGGGTTTTGGGGGTTTATGTTGCCATAATACCGATGCGGATGTTGATGGGGCGCATATTCGCACTTTGTTGCTGACATTTTTTTTCAGGTTTATGCCGCAGATTATTGAAAATGGGAATATTTACGTTGCTGTTTCTCCTTTATATAAAATAAGGAAGAGAGGAGACCACTACATTTATTCTGATGAAGAGCTAAAAGAAGCTGTTAAAAAACTTGGAGGAAATGTCCTTGTGCAGAGATTCAAGGGATTAGGGGAAATGAATCCGGAACAGTTGTGGGAGACCACAATGAATCCT
>CAYITH010000004.1:0-1847 GCA_964366295.1 Candidatus Woesearchaeota archaeon
AACCTTATTAGATTCCTTGCAAAAACGAGGAGATGACGATAAGGTTACAGTATCCGCTGAAGCAAACTCAAAACACTCTCCACACCCCAAACACAACATCAACAAAAACCAAAAAAGCAAACACCAATCCTTCTATTCTTCCGCCGGTTCTCACAAAACCTTTTGACACTTTTTTCGAAGGCCAGAATGGGGCAACTCCATCACGAGTGAAGCTGTCAAGAAAAATATGCCCTCCTGCGCCGATAAAAAAAGCAAATCCTGCAAGCGGATAAAATGAGGACAAAACAAGCGCAAAAACAAAGCTGAATGTCAAGCTGTGTATTACTCCCCGATGTTTGACAAAAAACTGCACAATTCTAAAAGGCAAAAATTTCCCAGCGCGAGAGTGTTCGGTATCAATATCTACTAACGCAGTCGCGATTAAAACAACAGCAAAAAATAGTATCCTCTCCTCAACAACGCCTAAAAAAAGCAGCACCAAGAATATTCCGAAAGCTATGTGTGTTCTGAACAGCATTTTACCCCTATCTCTTCTTCTCCAGCTCAGCAAGAATCTCGTCAACATTAATCTCCTTTGCGCTTTCAACTGACATCTCCAAATTATTGAAAAACTTATTCTGTTTAATGCTTCCTGAAAACAGCATCTCTTTTCCTACAAACTCCTGCCTCTGCCTTGAAAATTCCTCCATCTCCGAGCTTATGCCCAGCATTTTCATCTGCTCGCTGAACAATGTTATCCTCATATTCTCGCTTCCATCATCCAGCACCGCGCTGACTAAATGCCTCTTCAACGGCAAAACAGCGCCGTGTTCAGCGCATTTCACCTGCCCATTCTCATTCAAAACTTTTTTGCTGCAGCTCGGGCAAACCTCAAAAGCCCTCGGCTCAAACATCTGGACTATAAACGCCCTCGCCTTAACATACTCTCCCGCCTTAACTTCTGACAGCAATTTTTCAGCATAATCTCTTTCTGTTTTAACATTGCCAAGTATTTCAGAACTTAATTTTATATCAGAAAATCCTGTTAAATGCGCTTCTCCGTTTCTTATTGATGCCCCGCTGACTAATACATTATCATTCTCCTTTATTTCATTATTTTCTATTAAAGAAATATGATTAACATCCCACAAAACCAGCCTTGCATTGCCAGTCTCATCAGCAACTATCATATTCGCCACTTTTCCTTCCCTCCCATTTTTATTGTAGCTGCGGACAGGAAAAATCCGAATAGCTTTAGCAACAAACCCTATATTTCTCATTCCAGAAACAAGCTCATTTATTTTTAACTTCTGCTTCTCAAAGTTTATTCCCAGCTCTGTTGCAATAATCTGCGCAGCCCCTTCCTTGCTTATCAATCCTGAAAGCTTGGCCCTCTTTGCCTCTACTTTTCTCTCTAACTCCTCTTTTGCCAGCCCGCTCGCAACCGCCAGCTTCTCAAGAAGCTGTTCATAATTATAAAACATAACAACAGAAAAAATAAAGAGTTTAAAAGTATTTGTATGCCTCAAAACAAACATGCAAAAACAACCATAAGCTTATAAACCTTTCAAATTTCCCGATAAAATGGGAACAGCAATAATAAAGCTTAAAGTTATGCCAAATTCACCGGAAACAAATCTTGAAGCTATTCAAAAAGAGATTGAGCGCATTGTCGCAGAAAACTCCGGAAAAATGGGCAAGCTCGAAATCGAGCCGATTGCCTTCGGTCTAAAAGCCATAATTGCCACATTTACCTGGCCAGAGGAAATTGAAACCGAAAAATTCGAAAAAGCCATCTCTTCTATAAACAACGTCAGCTCTGTCCAAATAATTGATTTTAGGCGAGCATTTGGTTGAGCCAAAGGTAA
>CAYITH010000004.1:1947-20395 GCA_964366295.1 Candidatus Woesearchaeota archaeon
GCTAACTTAGTTTAAAAAATGTTATCTCGAAACCAAGTGCGAGCAGAGCATTTGGTTGAGCCAAAGGTAAGCTAACTTAGTTTAAAAAATGTTATCTCGAAACCAAGTGCGAGCAGAGCATTTGGCTGAAAGTAGGGGTGTTTTCAATGATGAAGCCGGGTGCGAGCAGGGCATTCGGTTGAGTGTAAAGTTGTATTCAATAACAAAACCAAGAGCGAGCAGGGCATTTTGCTGAGCAACAGGTCAGCGGTTAGATTTAATCAATATCCTATTTCGAAACCAAGAGCGAGCAGGGCTTTCGGTTAATTATTTAAACTCATTTCTTGCTTAAAAAGATAGATGTTATCGCAAGAACAAATTACTCAAATAAGAAAAAAGTTTCATGAGCAGATACAAACCCTGCCAGATGAGCAGAAAGAAGAAGCAATGAAACAGATAGACTCAATGTCGCCAGAACAGCTCGAGCAGTTGATTCAAGGCAAACAAAGCGAATGCATATTCTGCTCAATCGCTTCAGGAAAAACAAAATCCTTTCAAATATCTTCTTCTGAAACCGCAATAGCAGTCTTGGACATAAATCCTTACACAACAGGCCACACTCTTATTATCCCAAAGGTTCATGTTTCTATTCCAAGCGAAGAAACAAAAAAGTTCGCTTCTGAAGTTTCCGAAAAATTAAAAACAGCATTAAACGCTGAAAAAATAGAAACCGAAGAAACTACTCTCGCAGGCCACACTGCAATAAATCTCCTGCCAATTTACGCTGATGAAAAGCCAAAAACAGAAAGAAAAAAGACAACTCCCGAAGAACTCAAAGCGCTTCAAGAAAAAATACTGAAAATAGAAAAAGATAAAGCTGAAAAAAAGAAAGTGGAAGAAGAAGCCGAAAAAACTTCAATTGAAAAAAAACCGCTGGAAAGAGCCCCGAGAAGACGGCCATAAAATATTAACAAAGTCCTCTTTAAAAAAGAGTTATAAATAGAACAATTCTCTTCATTAATCATCCAAAAAGTTTCTTGAACCAATTGATAATCTTTTGGATAAACCCTTCTGAAATACACTTTCCAGAAACACAGACATTTGAAGAACATTCAAAATTATTTTCACAGGCATTATCTGCTTCTAATTGGTTAACGAACACCTTGCTCTCTGAACAAAACTGACCATTCTTCCTATAACTGATTGGATAACAAGTGGTTTCCTTTAAACATCCGTAACAAAGATTTGAAACTGCTTCAGGGGTTTTTTCCTTAATTTTTTCTGAAACTCCTATTTCTATCGGACCAGTTTCTTCGGTGGGTTCTGCTTTAGATAAAACAGACCATTGCGAGATACCATTAAAATATTTTAAACTCACTAAACCGCATCTGGATTCTAATGGTGCCTTATATACGCTTGAATTATATTCCTTACCTGCTTCATCTTGAAACTGAATAAACACGTCGTAATCTAAAGGCAAAGCACTTGAAAGATAATGTTCTTTAGTATATCCTCCTTGACCAGGCCCATTATATCTCTCACTATTCTTGTATTTATACATCACATTAAAACTAGCAGATATATCCGATTCTATTGAAATATCTGAACTAGGCCAAGCATACACTTTTCCAATATCCGCTTCCTCTTTTTCTAAAATATCTCGGACTTCCTCTTTAGAATCAAATTTTTCCTTTCTTAAAGCAAAACTATATGTTTGTTTTAATTGCCCCTCTTCCCACAAAGAGTAATCTTTTTGTAATACTATATTTCCAGACCAATCATAACAATCCGCTGAAAAAGCCCAAGAACCATCAAAATTAGAACTTACAGTAAATTCAAAATTTCCATTTAAGTCTGTTATAACCTCTTTAGGTGAAAATTCATAAGCGCTAGATAATTTAGCCCCGCTTATCGGCGTATTTGTCATTTGGTCAATTAATTGTCCTCTTAGTTTTATTCCATCGCTTCCAACACCGCACTCAACAGGATCCTCCTTTTCAGGATTCTTCTGTTCCAATGAAAGAGATTTTCTTGCCAGATGTGCTTGAACTAATGCTTGCTTATAATTTAAATCAGGCCAACCATGACTGTGAGCACTATTTGCATAATAACTGGAGCCATCTTCTGCAATCCAATAATATTCGCCATAAGAAGAATTTCCTTTTGGAGTTGAAGCAGGGAGATAGATTTTTCTTTCGTTTCCTGCACCATCAGTTAGAACAATATCTGTTTCAGGTCTATCCCATGAAAATTCAATCCAAACAGCACCCTCTTTTAAGTCTTCACATTTCTTATTTCCAAATCCCTTCCATTCACCTTGATGATACGCCCCAAGGTTATATTGCGCACTTACCTCATAAACGCCAAATCCAAGATTAGCAACATCAGAAGGATTAACCGATTTTATTTCTTTAATGGTTCTAAGAATCATAGGATTATTCGAAGCTTCATTATTTTGAGCAAAGACAAAAGACAGATTAAACAACATTAAAAGAAATATTGCTAAAATAACTTTTGCTTTCATATTAAAAAAGACAAATTAAACCCGTATAAAAACCTTTGGTTAATTTCGTATCAGAAGTATATCTCTGAGTCATACACAGACCATAAAAACAATTATAGTAAATGACATTAAACCAGCTATAGTTGTTTAAAATAAAAAAACATAAACCGCAAAAAAGCCCACATACCCAATTAAAAACGCAGGCACAAACGGAATTCCCTCTTTTATCAAAATCTGCTTCTTATGCTTTCGCAAAAGCTGAATCTCTTCGCTTCCAAGCCCTTGCCAATCAGATTTTATAACCTTATTTCTTACTTTTACATCTTCATAAAGCCAGTCTCCTTCTGTCAGTTTTCTTGTTTCAATACTCTTCACAAAAAAGCTTTCCTCAACTGCTTTTGAATAAACATACAGCAATGGAAAAACAATCCCCAATGCTGGAAAATAAGCGAATATTAAATCAAAAAACCACAGCGCAAAAATCATGCCAAAAACAAAAACCCCTATCCCCAATAGCAAGTAATTTTTGTAAATTCTTGATTGTTTTTTCACTTCAGCAAAAAACCTCCCCTTATCTTTTGAAACAACAACTAAACTGTAAGCCATACTGTAAAACGCCCCTGCAAGCAAAAACAAAAACAAAAATCCGCCCAATATTACTAAATCAGGAAAAATTTCAAACCTCCATGGCAAAACCGCCCCCACACCTATTAGCAATTTTGCGTCTCCGCCTGCAAATACCCTGCTGTAATAAAACCCTGTCGATAGAATGAAAAACACTGCAACCCCCGCTATTCCTGCGATAAAAAATCCCCACTCTCCGCTAAAATAAGAATAAGATAGGCGAAAAACCATCGCAAAAACAGGCAAAGTTAAGCTTAACCAATTAGCCACCTCTCTCATTTTCAAATCCTGCACAGTAGCAAAGCCAATCCACACCGCCCCCAGTAAAAACAAAAAGACTTCAGCCCCTAATAAAATTGCCATATATTGCATAAAATAAAAGGTTTAATAAACTTAACCCGCATTATCATGAAATGAAAAAAATAGTTTATTGGATTATTTTCACAATTATCATCTTATCAGACCAGCTGTCAAAACTTATTGTTCTAAACACGCCAAATAATTCCATTGACACACTAAAAAATAGCGGTTTCTCTTTTGGAATTCTCTCAAGCTATTCCATAGCGAGCATCTTGCTCTCAATTATTATTCTTGGCTCAATCGCTTATTTAATAAAATTCAGAAAATACAAATTTAATCTCGGTTTCTCACTCTTATCAGCAGGCATTGCTTCTAACCTTCTTGACAGGATTTTCCGCGGCTATGTGGTGGATTTTATAAAACTGCCAATTATTCCGACATTTAATCTTGCAGACATAAGCATAATTCTCGGTATAATCGGTTTATTATGGGGCATAAAAAAATGGCGTTCAAAATAGGGCTCTACGGTGTTGTATATGCTATTGCAATTCTATTGAACTATTATCTTCTAAAAAAACATCTTGAAAAAAACAACAGAAGCGAAGAGCTTGCTTACACATCTGCCATTTATCTCTCATTGGGCCTTCTGCTCGGCGCAAGAGCTCTCTTTGTAGTTTATTATAATCCTGCATACTATCTAAAAAACCCTCTTGAAATATTTTTTTTCTGGCAGGGCGGAATGAGCTTTCACGGCGGACTAATAGGCATAATGCTCGCAGGTTACTTTCTCTGTAAAAAATATAGCATCCCATTTCTTAAAATAGCAGATATTATCTCATTCACTGCCCCACTCTTTCTATTTCTCGGAAGAATTGCAAATTTTTTAAATAACGAGCTTCCAGGCAAAATAACAAATGTTCCGTGGTGTATCAACATACTTGGCTATGAAGGCTGCCGCCATCCAACAACCCTCTACGATGCTATAAAAAATTTGTTTATATTTGCAATACTTCTTAAACTAAGCAAAAAGAATCATCAGCCGGGGATTTTATTTCTCACACTAATATTTACATACTCGCTCGGACGGCTTATTATAGATTTCTGGCGTGATTATCCTTCAACTTTTCTCGGCATCAGCTCTGGCCAGTATCTAAACCTTATAACACTTATTATCTCTGGAGTATTTCTATTGAAACTCGCAACAAAAAAACAAAAATGTAAATAGATAAGAAAGTTTAAGTCTCCTTACGATCTTCCAATAACCACTTCCAAACAGGCTTAACTATTATTTTCTTTCCGCTTATTTTAAGCTCTTTTTCTTGACTGTTCGTTAAAATTGAGAGATTATTGCAATTAAACTCCTTTGAAGCTTTTAATAAGGGTTTAATTTCCCGATCTTTTGTCATAAAATTAGAAAGGTCAAAGCAAACCTGAATTAGCTGAATTACTTTTTTGCCTTTTTTAATCAAAAAATCTATTTCTTCACTCTGAGTTTGATAATATGAAACGTCTCTTTCTCTTCTAACTAATTCTAAAAAAACAAGATTCTCTAACAATCTCCCCTTATCATCTATTTTATTATTAGTTAATATTCCATTGTCTATAAAATAAACCTTCGGCAGAGACTGCCCTGCTTTTTTGTATGATAAATCGAACTTCCTTAATAGAAAAATAACGAAGGCATCTTCAAGATAGCTAATGTAATTATAAAGTGTATTTTTTCCGGTTTTAATATTCATAGATTTCAAATAATTATAAAATTTATTGACTGAAAACTCGTTTGAGGATATGAGCGCTTGAACTAATTGCAATACAATTTTAATATTTCTTATTTTTTCTCTTTCGATAACATCTTTGTAAAGTGCTGTTTCAAATATATTTGACAGAATTTTCTCATTCTGTTCTGGATAAACAATAGTCTCCGGATAGCCTCCGTCCATAAAATATTTATTAAATAAACTGACAATTTCTGCTTTCTCACTTGAAGATAAAAATTTTTGAATTTTTATATCTCTAGACATTATATATTCCCTAAATGAAAAGGGCAGTAGCGTATAAGTCAATGTTCTGCCCCTCATTGAGGTAGCAACTTCTTTGCTTAAAAGCTTTGAAGAAGAACCAGAAATAAATACCTTTATTCCTTCGTCCAAACAAGTCCTAACAAATAACTCCCAATTATCAACATTTTGAATCTCATCTAAAAAAAAATAAGAATCTTCTTTTTTTAAGGAAGGATTTAATTCAAAAAAGGTCTCCTTAAACAAAACCAGGTCATTAACATTTAAAGGCAAAAAGCCTGCTTTTTCAAAATTAATATAAATTATATTTTCTTTAGGATATTTATTCAAAAGTTTTTTAATCAAATTAAACATTAGATAAGTCTTGCCTGCTCTTCTTGGCCCAATTATAGAAATAGCTCTGGCTATAGGTATCTCTGCCGGCACCTGCAATTCTCTTTCAAAGGTCTCTGGTAGCTTTTTGGAATAAAATTCCTTTATCATACCAGCCCAATCTTCCTTCATAACCATGATTTATATACAAAGAAACTATTTATAAATGTTTCCCCTTATAAAAACGGCTTATTTCCTTGCTTAATCCGGCAAAGCAGGCGACTGTGGAATTCCACTATCGCCTCCAGAAAACCAGAAATACCCAAAAACTCCGACAGCCAATATGATCAAAACCGCAATAATTCAAATCCATGCTCTGCTCTTTTTTTCTTCAGTCTGTGGACTTTGATTTTGTTGTCCTTCCATTTTACTCCCTCGGCATCACTCTTTTCAACTGCTCGTCAGAAATTCCATTTCCCCTGAGAAACTCTCTTATCTGGATGTAAGAATAACCGCGAAGCCTCATCTCATCCACTTGCTTTTTTAAATTCACAATATTAAGAACCTTCTGCCACTCATTTCTTTGATATAGTCTATACGCCAGCAAGCCAAGTAGAACAACACCCAACGCAATGCTAAACAGCACAAAAATCATTACTCCTTGTTTCGCAGATGGCAAATCTACTCCTTTCAAAAGTCTTATTGGAATATCTCTCACAGCCGGGTCATTATCATTGCTGTCAGGCCCCTTGCAATCAACTCCAATTCCAAAACCATCACCATCAATATCTCGGCATTGGGCATTTGCTGTGCACACCTGTATCTTTTCAACGGGCTTGCCTTCTTGCGTCGCGCAATAATTCTTATCATAACAATTATACTTTTGGACATTGTCCACACAAAGCCCCCAATCACAACCCCAAACAGGCTTGCATCTGCTTCTTCCTCCAGAAGAACCCCCACTGCCACCACTACTGCCCCCGCTCCCGCCACCACCCCCGCCTCCACCAGGCGCTCCCGAGCGGCTGCATAAACCGCAATCAGCCACACAAGAATCACATGCTTCTCCAGATTGGCACACATTATCCCCGCAAAAGCTTCCTTCAACTACTTTATATCCCGAAAAACCGCTGACATTAAATAATGCCTCTTGCGAACTTGCATTGAAAAACAATCCAGAACAAACATTGCTCCCGCAAGCTACTCCATCCCGTAATATTTGAGGATTTCTGAAATCAACATTCCTGAAAACAATGCTTGCAGAAACATTGACAAATTCTGGCAAAGCCAAAGTATTTATAAAAATCTCTTTATCTTTTATTAATATATTATTTCTAGCAAGCGCCCCATCATTCTTCAATCTGCTTATATCAATCTCATCATTAAACTTTATTTTTCCATGCTGTCTCTTCTCAAACACCACATCTCTCGCCTTGTCTCCAGCAATTTTTTCCAGCTCAGTTGTCTCGCCTGAAAAACCAGATGCTTCTCGCAGACCAAAAGCCATAATTTCCCATCCATCTAAACCAAATATATAAAATTTCTGCCCATTTATATTCTCCTTATCAAAAAAATTCCTGCCATCATCAAACCAACTTTCAGAACATTTTCTTTCAGCAAAATTAAAATCCCTACAGCTGACAATTAGATAATCTTCCGCAAATTTTGGATTTACTCCAATATTTTTCAAATTGCTCTCATTTAAAACATAAATCGCAGAAGAAAACTCATTATTAAAAGAGAAATTATTCGCAAAAACTCCGAGTATTTTGTCAGGCCCGGAAGTTAGATTGTTGTAAAATTCAGAAACTATATTATTCTCGTCAGGCAAAGAGTCTAAATAAAAAGATTGTCCAACAAATTGTTCTGTCCTGTTCCTTTCACCAACTTCTTCAAACGGCAAAAATATTCCAAACCGGCCTCTTCCCATAATCCCCTCAGCTATGAATGGATAAGAATTAACTAAATACTGGCTTCCTCTCAACTCTAAAATTCTAGTTATATTTCTTCCAGCAGAATCTTTAACATTAAAGTTTATATTTCTCTTCAAAAACGCTTCAAGCCGCAGCATCCTGCTATTATCGCTTAAATCAACATCTTCAGAGGTTGTCGCGTTTACTTCAACAATATACTCTCCCTCGCTTTCTGGAACAAACTTAAACAATCCATTTGAATACGCTTGTCCGCTGTAATTAAGCTCTTCTCTTTTTTCTCCATTTACAAAAAAGCTTATATTGAATTCCTCAACTCTCTCGCTTCCAATACTCTCCACATACCAATCTACCTCCGCCTCTTCTCCAACAAATATATCTCCGCGATTCCATGCATTTAACCTAATATCCCTGCCCTTGCTTAAAACATAAACATTGTGATTTGCATAATTATTCTCTTTATAAATATCTTCTTCAAAATCCAAATAAGAAAAAATAGTCCTATCGCCTTTTCTTTCAAAAATCACATTGAAACTCCCTGAAAATGAATCTTGAGGATTAATTGGAGGAATGCTTAAATTATTCATGAGGTAGACTTTCCCATCCCAATCATCTTCAACTTCTCCCTCATAATCATAAATAAAAAAGGATAAATTTGCCATTCCAGATTTTTCATTCCCATCATTAAATACGAAAAAATTAACACTGGAATTCTCACCGACAACAACCGCATGACTGCCAAGATGAGCATATAAATCCGCCCCGGGCAGTTTCACTCTAATCCTCCACACACTCATATCATTAAACCTATTCTCATCTTGCGTAGAATTTATCCACGCAACAACAATATACTCTCCAATCTCAGAAAAACCCAAGCTCGCCTGCCTCTCCAATTCCTCGCCTACATTTAAACTGCTTATTTTTCCAGTATGTATTATACTCAAATTGCTCATTCCATCTTCTCTATAATTGGACATAGGCGCAACAGCAAGCGTATAATTAATATCGCGCATAGCTTTCAATCCAAAATTTTCAAATCTAAGAGTTAAATTTTGTGTTTCATTGACAAAATAATCTCGCAAACTTGCAATGTAAACTCCAGCATCATAATTTAAGAATACCTTGTCCCTCTTGGAAACTCGCAAATTATTGTTCGCATTTTTGTCTCCGCTCAAAACAGCCTCAGCAGTAAATCCTGCCAATCCAGCTCCGCCAATCAACTCAAACTCAAATGAAACATCTCGAGTCTCTCCTGCCTCAAGTTCAATGCTCTTAGTCTTCACAACAGGCAAATACGGCTCAAAATCAAACCCCTCATCATAATATTCTGAAAAATAATACTTCAACGAAGCTTTAACTTCTATACTCTCTCTTCTATCTCCAACATTAGCCACACTAACATTTATGCTTGTATTTCCAGCATAAAAAAACCTTGGCGTTTCAACACTCAAAACAGCAACATCCTTGTCAAATAAGCTTATTGCTCCGCTTATCACATGCCTCAACAACCCATAAACTCCAGTATCTCCAAACAATAACGAGAAACTATCTTCTTTTTTATAGCTTGCGGGAATAGTTATATTAAAGTCAAAGGCTCCGCCATCAACAAAATTGCCATAATAATTATAAAATGGCCTTCCTGTAATCTTAACATCTTTCGCTTGGCTATTATGCTCCTGCGATATCTTCAAGTTTCCAGCTCCCCGTTGTCTAAAGTCGCTGACATTCCCAGAAAACCTAACCTGTGTTCCCGGCGATATAACACTCGGCTCTTGAGCTATATCAAGTATTAACTCTTTTTCACTCAAAGAAACAGGCATCATTATATAGGTTTGCTTGTTTCCACTCGTATCTGTCAGCATTATCATTATCTCAACATAATCTCCATTAGGATTAAACTCTTCGCTTACACTAATGCTTCCGCTTGGCAACTCCTTGTCGTTTGAAATCTTTATTTCTTTCCATTCTTTATCCTCATTTCTCCAATATACTTCTACGCCCGCCAATGCAACATTATCGCCTGCCTCTGCCTCAACCCTTAACTGCCCGCTTGCTCCAAACCTCGGTGCAATAAAAAAGCTTTTCAGCTTAGGCGGAACAAAATCCTCTCCAGCAGTGGAAAAATAAGCGCTCACAATACTAATATTATACAAAGGATAAAGCGAGGGAATGCTTAAATTAATAATATAATCATGCCCTGCCAAAAGCGGGCGTAAATCCCTTGTTATTGCCTCTTCACTCCAAGAACCACTGCTTAAAAGAGAACCATTTACTAAGAGCTCTCCATCTATATACAGATTGTATTCCGGTTTAACTGGCAACTCCAGCACTCCTTCAACACAGCTTACTTCTCCTGATTGTGATTTCAAAATCTTAGTTCCCAGCCCCCTTAACAACGCACCATCTAACTGAACAATAAATTCTCCTCCATTCTTATAAAGTTCAACAGAAGCAGGCATATATGGTCCTCCAAAAACAAAACTTCCAGAGGAATTTGCTAAAACATTATTTGTTAAACCATTTCCTATAATCGGAATCTCTTCCTGCGAAACATCAAAATAAAACTGCCTGCAATCATCTTCTTTATGCAAATAGTTCAAATAAACACTCCTCTCAAAAGAAAAATCACTGCCGTAAAACTCCCTCGCTTCCCCAAAGTCAGTAAAAGAATAAAATGTCTGTGTAAAAGGGCTCGGCACAGTTAGATGGCTTGCAGCCCCGATATCTTGGCTTGGTGACATAAAAAAGAATATGCTCTGATAATACTCCGGGCTATATCCCGGATTGTTGTAAGTAAAATTATACTCATTATAAGCTCCGGGCTCTATAACCGCATTTGTCGCATCATTTATATCATGCAGCATCACTCCAACAAGATAAACCTCTCTGCTTAACGACGGCAAATCAGCACAACCTGCCAAAAAAAGACTCCCTATTATTATTCCATAAAATATCCATTTATCGCTTTTTTTACTCATCTTCGGCTCCAACATATTTTAATGTTATATCTGTATGAAGCCCATTGTCAGGCTTGTTTGACAGATATATTTCTCTGTCGCCTTTCAATGGATCAAAGTAATTTGTGTTTATCGCCTCGCGAGAACCAAACCTTTCTTTATATGTAGCTAATCCCTTATGCCACTCATACAAGTTCAAGGGCTTTCCAGCTTTTGACCTTGCCTTAAGCAAGAACTTTTTCTCCTCACTTAAATAAAAGGTCTTATTTACTTCAGCATCTGCAGGAACGCTTAATTTCGCCTGAAGTATATACTCCTCTGTCTCTCCAAAACCGGGGTCATTGGAGGAGATAAAATCATTTATCGCATTAACTGTATATTCTCCAGACTCAACAAAAAAAGTGGCAGTATTCCCAACAAAATCCCATCCCTGCGACACGCGGGCTATCTTCGTCAAGCCATCATCATGCAAAAAGAAATTCGGAAAATGATTCCCATCAACAACTAAAGTCACTTTTGAATATCTCGAGAAAGAATAAGGCATTGAATATTTCCTCTCGCTTTCTTGAATCTTTATCTTACCAAAAAAGAAGCCATCTTCTATCAATGGAAAATTAAGCTTGACTCCTATTTCTCTCTCTTCTCCGACTCCAAGAGTTGCACTGCTTTCGCTGAAACTTACTGCCACTGCTAACAACTCCCCAGAAAGAGAAAAAGCATCTTCAGCAAAAAAACTTAAAACAATCTCCCTATCAGCTAAATTCCTGATTCTTATTTTTTTCTCCGCATTAGTCTGCCCTTTATTCATCATTCCAAAATTTATATCGCCATTGATAGCAATTGAAGAATTTATCGCAGAAACAGCATTCACCTTTCCTGTTCCCTGCTCACTTAAGCCATAGCCCAGCTCATCTGCGGTCAAGATTAAAATATTTTTTGCCTCTTCAGCAGACAGGTTTTTATTTTTTTGCAGCAGCAATGCAGCCACTCCAGACACATGAGGCGTTGCCATTGAAGTTCCAGAAATAGCTATATGCTTTTCAACTTCAGGATAACACTCTCTTTCTCCCTCAAGCCACGAATCAAATTGCGCAGCGCATATATCAACTCCATAAGACACAACATCTGGCTTCAACAAAGTTCCGCCTTTCCAAACAACAGGGCCCCGAGAGCTGAAATCAGCCAGTTGGTTATTTTTGTTAATCGCACCGACAGTTAAAACTTTTCTCGCAACTCCTGGCGAGCCAATAGTGTTATTCCTCGGTCCGCTATTTCCTGCTGCCACCACTACAACCACGCCAGCACTAACCGCCGCATCACTCGCAGTTGAAACAGGGTCATCAGGATCTCCCCTTCCTCCAAGACTCATGCTTATTATATCTGCCCTATCCGAGTAGTCCCCATCTTGATTAGGGTCTACTGCCCGTTCAATTCCCGCAATAACTCCTTCCATTGTGCCGCTTCCTCCAGAATCTAAAACCTTATACGCATATATATTTGCGTCAGGCGCAACTCCTTTCAACACTCCATTTCCAGCAGCAGTCGCAGCAACATGAGTTCCATGCCCTTGGTCATCCATAGGGTCAGCATCATTATTCACAACATCATAACCGCCGGCAACCTTGCAGTTCTCTCCAAAACACCCTCCCAAACTCGAATGAGTATAATCAACTCCTGTATCCACAATAGCTATCTTTATTCCTTTTCCAGTAATATTCTCGCCGCTGCTGTCCAGCATGCTCCAAACATCATTAGCCCCTATCATGCCAACAGACTCATTCAAAAATGCCTTAACCTTCAGATTTGGATAAACAGATTTCACATACGGAGAACTTAACAATGCAAGCAGATTTTTCTGCTCTGTCTTAACCACTGCTCCATTAAACACGCTGAAAAATTCCCTCTCCACTTGAATACCCTCGGTATCCTGAACAGCAAACCCGGTAATTCTTTTAAAGATTCGTTTTAACACAAACACTGCCTTTTCAAAAAAAGAAAACTCCTCTGGTGGAGACAAACTCAATTCACTCGCTCTTATCCTCACAGCAATATCCTCCACAGCCGATTTATGCTCACTCTCCAGCTCTCCTCTGGTTGAAACACTCCCAAATCCTGCAGTTTCAACTCCATAATCGCCAAGCATCTGTTTCTCCTCAACACTCTTTTTCACCAATGGCTGTTTCTCAAACTGCACTATATACTCCTTATTAAGTTCTACCATCTCCATCACCCCTTCGCGAATAAACAACTTTCTATCAACAGGGTTTGGTTTAAGCCTTATCACTACTCTATCACCATACTTTGAAAAGCTATTTATGTCTGCTGAAAACTCTGAAATATCCAAACCCCGACTCTCATTATCTAACATAATTTCCAAAACTTTCTCCTCGCCAGATTTTGGAATAAGATACTGCGTCTCGCTGAACCCTGAAGCCAAGGAAAAAAAATTGAACATAAACACAAAAAGAAAAAAACTCACAGCAAGCTGAACACCTCTGAATTTCATAATAAGATTATCAAACCCCCCTATATAAATGTTCCTTGCTTCAAAAAGTAAATCCTAAAACTTTCTTGATAAAGTTATCAATTTCGACAATCCTATCTTTATTCAAGGACACCTGCAAACCATAATTAGTGGGCTTTATCACCAGCAATCCATCACGAATCATCTTTTTCGCGCACTTCTCAACCTCTTTTCCCAAATGTGATGGAAATCCCCTTCTTAACGTATCAAATGACATATGCACTCCGCCTATAACCTTCTTTCTTCTCAAATGATACAAAATCGTTGCAACTATCTTTTCATCATTCTCAAAATCCATAACATAAATAGAAATGGAGGAGATTTAAATGTTTCTATTATTGTAATTTAAAAACATAATAAGAAAGATTTATAAACAGGATTTAAATAGATATTATATGTCAAACGAAACAATCTTCACAGAAATATTTGGAAGCAATCCCGTAATAAAAGTTATAGACTTTCTTATAACTTTTCAGTTATTTGATTATCCTCTGACAGAAATAGCAAAAAAATCAGGAGTTAGTTACTCAACACTTCAAATCATCTGGCCAAAATTAGAAAGAAATTATATAATCATTAAAACACGGAGAGTAGGAAAATCAGACTTATACAAATTGAACACTCAAAATCCTGCCGTCCAGCAGTTAATTAAATTAGATTGGAGTCTTATCCAAGCAAACAAGGAAATTCTCGCTTAATTCTCCCTAACTTCCATCCCCCTGTATTTCCCGCCTTTTTTATACACTCTGTCTCGCCTTTTTTTTCTTTGCTGCTTCTTGCTTTTTCTGCTCTCCGCAAAACCATATTCCATAAAATATAAACAAAAAACGAGTTTTTAAAAATTTGCCTGCTGAGGTTCTATATCTTCTTCAAGGATAGTAGTCCTTCCTGAATATAGTGCATTTCTCAGAGCTTTATCTGCTATTATTTCCACATGCTTATTAATTATCTCTCTAACTTTTATAATAGCAGACTTACTCACTCTCTTTACGCTTCTTGATTTAAATAATCTTTTCAATGCTAAAACCGAAAAATACTCTTTTTTCATTTTTACTCGAATATTCTTTTAATCATTTGTTTTGGAATTAAAATTTTAATCCTCTCGAAATCTAACTTCCATTTTTCAAAGAATTCAGTCATTGAATCGCTCTTCTCTAAAGGGCAGATTATGCTTAAATTCCCAAACTTAACCGCATTAAACAAAAAAAGAACTCCTTTCTCTCCGCCCCTGCCATAAAGCCCATAATGAAACCTCATCTTTTCTGAATCAGTTTTTCCTTTCAATGAATATTTAAACAAATAAAAACAAGCATAACCAAAGGCAGAAGATAAAAACTCCTTCTTTCTAAAGCTATAGCCATCAGAAAAAACATCTTCCCTCGCCACAAAAGAAGCGTCAAACATCTTCTCATAAGAGATCCCTATAACATGAAAATGTTTTCCGACATTTTCAAGACTCTTTCTCAATGAAAATTCAACTTCAATATCTTCTTTAAAAGAAAACAAAATCAAAATATCGATATCTTTAGGTTGATATTTTCCCCTCACAACTGAGCCAAACAGTATAACATCTAATACTCCTTGTTGTAGAAGGATATTATTAACTATCCTAACAAATTCCTTGTTCTGCAATAATTCTTTCAGCATATTCCTTTATCTTATCACAATCCTCCTTTGATATACTCATAGTATAAGACTCCCTATATTTTGGAAAGTATTTATCCAAAAAAACATAAAACTCGCTATAATTCTGTTTTAGAATCTGGAACCTATCAGTATGGTCTTTTGGTATCCTTCCAAACTTTCTTAAAATAATCCAATCAAATGTTGAAAAAAGCGCTTTAAAATAAAGTATTGTAGCCGAAGTATAATCTTCAGAAGAATAAACCAAATTAGCAGAATTCAAAAATCTTTTTACATTGTCTGCAAGCTTTGCCCCTCTTTCATTTACCATGTTAATTACTCTAACAAATATCTTATTTATAAACTTTTCTGTTAAAATAAGTAACATAAAGACTTTTGTTAAGTTAATAAACAAATTTAACAATTAAATAGTCTTCTGTTAAGACATCTAACAAAGTAAGACCCCTATAAAAAGGCATAATTTATTCACGCCCATACTCTCTTTCTTTCTCAATCAATCTCCCTTTCTCTCCCGCCTGCCCCTGCCCCAAGCATTCTGCCCACTAAAGCATTAACAAACATAAAACCCAAAGAAACAATACTTGCAAAAAGAAAGACAAGATTAAGCACAAGTTGAGATAGCAGAGCAAGGAGTAATAAATCTCTCATTATCGGGAGTTCCAGAAACGGCGGGAGTTCCATCTGCTTTCTTTAAATTACTCAACTCATAACAAGTACCACTAATCTTCGCACCCTTCGCATCTACAACACCAAATGTGGTCTTAGCTTCATCTTTTCCGCAAAAAACCCCAGTATCGGGATTACTACAAGCAACTGCACAAACCTGATTTGCGTCTAATTTCGTAGCCCCTCTCAATTTATTAAAATCCTTAAACCCATTTGTCAATGGCCACAAAACCGCAACAAGAATTACCACAACAAGAACAACTGCAAGAATCCAACCCAACTCGCTCTGCCCTCTTTTACCTTTTAACATAGAGTATATAAAAAACCGCCCTTTATAAACCTTTCGCGAGATTTTTTTTGCGGAATTTTTCAATTATTTCCCAGCCTTCCCCAGCCTCATCAACACTTTTTTCTGAAACCGCAGAGGATATCTCTTCAAATACTCCCTCAATTTTTTCCTGCTTATCTTTTCCCTAAAGCTTGCTATATTCTCATCGTCAATCGGCTGTCTAAAATACACCATGTCAATAAATGTCTTCTCCACATCAGAGTAGGGTAAATATATATCCCTATCCTCCAAAGCATATTTAGAATACTCAAAGCCAAACATATATTTTGGGTTTATTCTTTTGACTATGACATTTTTTCCAAAAACTTTTCTTAATCCCTCACGAATATTGCAAGAAGTTATAACAACCGGGTTTGTCTCCTGTTCCCATAAATTATGAAAACTTAGTGCATTTTGCAAGCCAAGATAGCATGGTTTAAAACATGAAACAATAAGCGCTGGATCATCGTAGGTAGAATAATAACCCTTTGTTATTCTTCTTATTTCCCCATTCTTCAAGAGATTGCTGATGAGAAGGTAAACATATTTCTTGTCTTTTTTTTTGATAAATGTTTTTATAGAATTTATATCTATAACGGGATTTTCTTTAAAAAATTTTCGTATATCCTTTATATATTTTATTTTGCCCATGTTTTTATCTCCCTCAACAGCTCTTCTGAACTTGGAACAACTCCAGCAATTATGAGCCTGGCAAGATTCTCTTCATCTATTGGCTTTTCATAATAATTAATCAACTTTCTTAGCCCTATTTGAACCTCTTTTTTATCCAGAACTATGCTCGCTAAAAAGTGTATGTCATATAAATCCCTTATCTTCTTTCTACTGATATATGTTTCAACTTTTTCAATTAAATAATCTTCAATGCATAACGTTAAAACTCTGATAAAAAAACCATCGCACGCCTCATAATTCCTAGAAATATACTTTTTCTTTTGAAAAGAGGCTTCGAATTTTGTCTGAATATTATTAAAATTCAATCCAGAATACACTGAGTTTTCCTTTAATCTCTTTTTGTTTATTTTGAATCCTCTGCTTATCAGGGATTTAAAAAATTTCTCAAGCATCTCAGGATCATTATTTATGTAAACATCGACATCCTCTGAAAACCTATTCCCATTATAACATCGCCATATGCCCGTTCCCCCATGTAGAACCGCTTCAGGAAAAAATTTATACAACTCTATAATAATTATAAGCTAGAGCTACTTCTTTGTCTGCTTTGCTTCTTAATTTCAGTCTTATAGGTATGTTTGGACTCATTTTGCATTTTTTAATAATTTACTAAACACATATATATTTATATGTTTGGTAGTTTTTAAATCTTTCGCCTTTCACCCTCTCGACGATTAATCCTAATTTTTAAGGCAGACCCTCAAAAGAATTTATACCAAGATTTGAAATTTTATTGGAATCATATTCTATAAACACTATCGCATTGAAATGCTTCTCTTCTGTTTCTAACCACCAATCTTCTACCCCTCCTTGAATACCTGTAACTCCCTCAAGAATCATATAACTAACTCCGCTCGCAACAATTAGCTTAGTAATTAAACCAGGAGCTATTTTTGCAGCATAAGCGCCTGCAATGCTCCCCAACACAAAACCTCCTGCCTGCGAAATTGACTTCGCTAAAGCTCCTCTCTCCTGCTCAAAAAACACAATCGCATATTGTTTATTAGCATCAATTACTCCTCTCACCCCGCCATTTTTCTCCGGCAAAAACTCAAAATTCAAATTATTATTCTCTTGTGTTGAAAGTAACTGCCAATAATTCCTGCCAGTATCCTCATAAAGATAATCGCCCATATACTCTCCCAATCCTCCTTCTTTAAACAAAAATTTCCTATCTTCATCTTTTTTGCCAGCTTCAGCATCGACCGCATTTTTCAACCCGTCGCTAAACGCAAACCTTGCATTTATCACTCCATGCACTTTCTTTCCCAACTCTCTCCTGTCTCTCTCCCATATCATTCCGCCTTTTCCTTCTCCCATTGTTTGCCACCACTCCACTAACAAACCGGCAATCTTCTTATACACATCTTGCGAACTTCCAACAACCTCGTTCTTCGCAATTCCGGCTTTATAATCCTCCTCTGTAAACCCGTGATTTTCACAATTTTCGCTCTTCTTTGTAACAAAACAAATCTTTTCTGTCCTGCAATTCAGCGGAAACTCAAATTTAGTATTCTCTTTTAAAAGAGCAGGCGTTGCCTTTTTCGCAATAACAGAAGCATGGCAAGCCACCTTGTCAATAACATCGCCCGGCTTTAAAACATTATAAAACAACAGCACAGCCCCAAACCCCAGCAACAATAATGTAATTCCAACTATCATCTGCAAGCTCATCTGTATTCCTTTCTTGTTTATTCTTCTGCTTCTTATGCTGTTCATTTCATCACAACTCCAAAATATTTTAATAAATAATACAACCCGCCAAACATAATAATAAAAAAAGCTATCCAAAGTATATACTTCACCGACTGCTCCAATTCCCACTGCCCTCTTTTATCCATAGAATAATAAAAAGAAAAAGAGGTTAATAAATGTGACTGCTTCACAAAAATCGCAAATGTTATATATTCCGCCAACGCCCTCTTTTAATGCAATCGCTTTACAATCTCGCAAGAAAAGCCATTATTCC
>CAYITH010000005.1:0-10115 GCA_964366295.1 Candidatus Woesearchaeota archaeon
GTTTCTTTTATGGCATTTTCTGCAAATTCTGTGGCATCTGTCAGTAAACATTCTTCCACCGCATTTTAAGCAACGGAACCATTTTTTCACAAGATTAAGCCTACGAGTGCTTGATTCATCGCTTGCTTCTCTTTCTTGAGGGTTATAACTAATGTTTATGGCTGGCATTGTTTTTTAAGTGAAATTATATGATATAAATCTTTTGTTTTTTGAGTTTTGTTGAAATTTCGAATATATACTCCTATTTTTTAATAACAGGAAGATATAAATACTACCTATACCTCTTGACTTCTTGTTTTAAGCCACGATAATATGGAGAAGATTATACAAGAAAAGATTAGTGCTGACCATCTTTTATATGTAAGTTTGAAATACGCAAAGACTACAGATGTAATTCTTAATCTAATTTCGAGATGGAAGAGCATGATAGATCTTAGTATAGACCGGCTTTTGGAGCGGGCAAAAAAGAAAAAAATTGTGTCGGTTATACCTATTGCTCCTAAGTTAAAGTTGGAGGCATTGAAGAAAGTTTACAAGAAGAACGAGGAGATTATGGCTACACTTGGGATTTATGAGTTGTTCAAGAGGATTGCAAGTTCTGAAAGAACTATCGAGAATGAGTTTAGAAAACATGTTACATTAAAAGTTTTTGATAAAGGAGAGTGGATTTCTATCGACATTGAGAAGTTAAAAGAGTATGCAGGCATTGTCGAAAGGTTTATAAGTCAAGTGAAACAAATTCTAACTAAGTAATATGGGCAAGATACTTGTTATAACTTCAGGAAAAGGAGGGGTGGGAAAGACTACTACTGCTATCAACCTCGGAGCTGCCTTGAATTCTCTTAATGAAGAGGTGATAATCGTTGATGCTAACCTCTCAACGCCTAATGTAGGGTTGCATTTTGGAGCTCCGATTGTTCCTGTGAGCTTGAACCATGTGTTGCTGGGAAAAGCAACTCCTGATGAGGCGATTTATGAGCATGAGTCCGGAATTAAGATAATTCCGGGAAGTTTGTCTGTTAAAGAGTTAAAGAAGCTGAAAACTATTAATTTGACTGAAACTGCCAAGAAGCTTAAGAAAATCGCGGATTATGTGATATTTGATTCTGCAGCAGGACTTGGAGAGGAGGCACTTGCGGCTTTGCAGATTGCTGATGAGGTTATTATCGTAACTAATCCTGAGATGCCTGCGATAACCGATGCTTTAAAGACTATAAAAGTAGCTGAAGATATGAATAAAGAGGTAAAGGGCATTATACTGACAAGAGTTAGGTGGGACAAGACAGAGATGCCTATCGCAAATGTAAAAGATATGCTTGAAAGACCCATAATTGGCGTTGTGCCTGAAGATAATGCAGTTAGGCAGGCGCTTTCTGTGAAAGATGCTGTTTTTCATACTCATCCGAGAAGCAAGGTAGCTAGGGCGTATAGGCATATCGCTGCTAAAATCGCAGGAAAGCCTTTGCCGAAAAGGCAGGAAATGTGGTATGAGAAATTGCTGAAGGCGTTTGGGATCAGTGTGTAAATGGTTAGTTTGTTTCAATTCTTTTGTATCCGTTAAAATCTAATGAGTAAAGGACATTGTTTCCAGGATTGTAGTCTTCTGTTATTGGACAGGGTATTCTAAGGTTTTTTGTGAAGAATCTTTGTATTGCGGGCATATTTGAAGTAAGAGCATCAACAAGCTGGAGGGCATCTTTTAGAGCTAATTTGTTTTCTAAGGCAATATTTAGCAATTTTGTGTTCGGCGGACAATACCAGATATGGCTTTCTTCAAGAAGAAGAGAAGTTTGGTTTAATATTTCTTCTAGTCTTATGGCTCTATCATGTCTATTGTGTCTTTTTTCTGATGAGTGTTCAAGAAGATAAAGCTCAATCTTGATTTTATCGCGTTTTGCTATGAGGAGTCTTGCTTCTCCTATATGTTTCCATGCCTCTAAATATGAGTAATCTATTTCATCGCTTATTTCATCAAAGGCATGGGCAAGGTATTCTTTGCCTTCTTTATCCATAAAACCTTCTTTTATTGTAAAATCATTTTCTCCTTGAAAGAGAGCAAGAGTGTTTTTTCCTTTGATTGCTTTTTCACCTGGCTGAAAGGGATTATCAAAAGTTTTGCCACTAGATGTTATTCTGACAAAAGTATCGTTTCCCAAAATAAATCCTGCTTTGCCTTTTTCAGATTCAAAATATGAAACCGCGCATAGTATTGTCATCTTATCTTACTTCCTTCCGGGATGTCTTTCTCCGGCTGAAGCAAAACAACTTTCTCTCCTTCCGGTGTTTCTGAAACAGCAGCGAGAATCATGCCTTCTGAGGTTATGCCTTTCATAACTCTTGGAGCTAAATTGCAAAATACGATACATCTTTTGCCGAGAAGCTCTTCCTTGGAATAATGTTTCTTTAAGCCTGCCAGGAGTGTTCTCTCTTTGTCTGTTTTGACAATGAGTTTGTAAAGTTTATCAGCATTTGAAATGTCTTCCACGCTTAGGATTTTTCCGACTCGCAAGTCCAGCTTCTGCCACTCTGCGAAGTTTATTCCTTCTGACATGAAAAACTTAAAAATAAAGAGTTTATAATCATTTTGTAGGACTATTTAAGACGCCCCATGAAAAAGCTTTTTGTGTGTAAAAAGTAGGAGTTTTTCTTTCAATGAGCCCTTCCATAATTTCTAAAACGTGCTCTTCGGCATAGCTTTCTTCCTTTCTAACATTTTTTAGTGGAGGATAAGGATGAACAAAAAAAGCAGTATTAAGGTCTATTTCAACTTCTGGTTTTATAACATTTCTCCCAGAAACAAAAAGGTTCCTGTTAATATCATACTCTAACTGGCATTTACCCTCCATTGAAAATAATTGTAGCTCCACAAATTTATTTTTAAACCGACGATAAAAAGTTGTACTATGAATCCTTCCTATCCCCTCAGGACTACAAACATTTATACTTTTAGTATCTGTTTCCATTGGTCTCCAGCCACGAGCTAAAAATAGTTCTAAACCCTCTCCTTCAGTTAATCCAGAAAAGAAAAATTGATTATCCCTATATGGATGGATGAATCTATATTCGCCTAATAACTCAGCTACTTTTTCGCCATATACTTGCCCATATCTTCCCAGAATATGGTGATGTAATGTATCAAACGGAGTTAGTTTCTTAAATCTCTTAACCACACCTTCCTGAATAGCAAGAGATCTAATATCCTCCCAGATACAATTAATTTTAGGTCTACTATCTCTTACCCATTGAATATACTGTTCAAAAGTTCTCATAAAACTCAATAAAATACTACTTTTTAAATCTTCCTATATGTAACCACTTTATAATTTTATTAAACCCTAACATTCCCCAACAAAAAGTTATCTAACATTCCCATTCGTAAAGTGGATTTTATACTAATAATCTCAATTAGTAATGGAAATATTAACTAGTGTTGTCTAATGATAGTTTCATTTGCAACCACGCCGTTGTTTCAAGTGAAACAAAAGATTTATATACTCAGAAACACTTGTTCAGGTGAAACTATTATATTGTTTCAAGTGAAACATGAAAATTGAAGACCATCTAAAAAGATTAAAAGAAAGCCTAAGTGTTATTGAGGAGAGTATAGAAAAAGGAATTGTAGAAAGGCAGAGAAATATAGGGTTTAATGCATCTGCGGGAGCTATGGATATTTTGGAGATACTCCTTCATAAGAATCATCTTGTTGATCCTGGATTTATATTAAAGCATCAATGGTTTCGCTCAAAAAATAAATTAAGTGAAAAACTGCCATTTGATTTTCCAAAAAAGAAGGAAATTTTAGAGCTAATAGTAAAAATTGAAGAAAAACGCGATGTTTTATGTTATGGGAAGCCTCAACCAGCAGAAATAGTAGCAGAAGTTATTGAAGTTCTATCTAAATTAAAAAAAGAAGTTAAGGGGGCAGGAGTAGATGAAATCTAAACTACTGGCTTATGCAATTGATTTTGTTTCATACTACACACAGAAGACAGAATACTTAAATGAAATAGTTAATATTATTTTGTTTGGTTCCGTAGCTAGAAACGAAGCAGAAAATGATAGCGATATTGACCTATTTATAGAAACCATAAACGAAAGCAGAAAGATTGAGGAAGAATCTGAGAAAATTAAAGCATTATTTTTTAAATCTGCTAAATTTAAAAATTACTGGGAACTGCTTGGCGTGAAAAGCAGGATAAGTATCCATATTGGCAAAATTGATGACTGGCAGGAATTAAAACCAAGCGTTATTTCAAATGGATTTGTTTTATATGGGAAGTTCAAGCCAGAAATAAAAGAAGGCAAGCACGTGACATTTTTTGTATGGGAAAATATAAAGCCAAATAATAAAAGAGTGCTATTTAATAAAAAGCTTTTGGGATTTAGCCAAAATGGGAAGTTCTATGATGGAATTTTGCAAAAGTATAAGGGTGAAAGACTTGGCAAGGGTTCAATAATGGTTCCTTTGGAAAGTTCAAACATATTTCATGAGCTATTTAAAAAATATAAAATAAGTGTTAAGATAAAGAAGGTCTTAGATTACTTCTAAATCTTCCCAAACAAAACATCCGATTTCTTAATGCTTTTTACAGCAAGAGGTTTTTTTATCCCAGTGTAATTTATCTTAAAGCCAAAATGCTTGGCTATTTTTTCGCTTGTTTCAGGAATAAAAGGCCAGAGCAAAATAGCAATTGCCTTTATTGAATCAACTAATTCATAAAGTATCTTTTTATCGCCGGATTTCCAAGGCTGTGTCTTTTGGACATATTCATTGCAGTAGTCAATAAAAGCAAATATCTCGTTTAACGCTTTGTCAATCTCATAGTTTTCAAGATATTTCTCTATATCTTTTAGTTTTAATTTTTCAAGAAGTTTATTTTCGGTTTTCTCAATACCAAACTTTTCAGCTAGAGTTGAAACTCTTGAAATCAAATTACCTAGCTTATTAGCTAATTCGTTATTATGACGTTCTTTTAAAGCTGTTTCTGAAAAGTCGCCGTCGTTTTGGACAGGCATTTCTCTGAGTAAAAAGTATCTTAAAGTATCAGCATTATACTTTTTAACGAGTTCGATAGGGTCAATAACATTGCCTAGTGTTTTTGACATTTTTTGCCCGTTTATTGTCAAATATCCGTGAACAAGCAGGTTTTTTGGCAGTTCGTAACCTGTTGACAGCAGAATCGCCGGCCAAATGACAGAGTGAAACCAGTTTATTCCTTTGCCGATAACATGGCATTGAGCAGGCCAATATTCCTGATTTTTTCCTGCGCCCGAAATATAGTTTATTAAAGCGTCATACCAGACATAAATCTTAAATTCTTTATCAAAAGGCACATCTATTCCCCACTCAATGCCTTTTCTTGTTACACATAAATCTTTTAACTCTTCTTCTTTGAACCTTGAGAGAATTTCATTAGCTCTTTCCTTTGGAAGTATGAAACCATTTTCAATTAGTTTGATTATCTTATCTTTATACTTGGAGAGTTTGAAAAAATACGCTTCCTCAGTCAGCTCTTTTGGCGTTTGATTGTGTTCTGGGCATTTGCCTTCAACAAGCTCTTTTTCTGTTTTGTAAGCTTCGCAACCTACACAATATAAACCTCGGTAAGTGGCTTTGTAAATGTCGCCTTTTTTATATGTGTTTTCAAATAATTTTTGGGAGATTTTAATATGCCTTTCTTCTGTAGTCCTGATAAAATCATCATAGCTTATGTTTAAAACTTTGCAAAGTTCAATAAAATAAGATACATTTTTATCTATAAACTCCTTGACAGGCAAGCCAGCTTCTTTTGCTGCTTGCGCATTTTTTTGGGCGTTTTCGTCTGTTCCTGTTAAAAACCAGACTTTTTCTCCAATAAGACGATGCCATCTTGCCAAGGCGTCCGCCAAGATTTTTTCATATGCGTGTCCAATATGCGGCTTTGCATTTACATAGTCTATTGCAGTTGTAATGTAAAACTTGTTTTTGTTTGCCATGAAGAGTAAAGAAAGAAAGGGTATAAAAAGATGCCTTTTTTAAAGAAAAGAAAAAGCCTACCCAATAAGGATAGACCTTTCTTCTCCGCGAGTTTTGCTTATTTTTCTGCTTGTCGACATTATTTCTTCGTACATTCCTTCTGCAGCAGCAGGAGAAAAGCCGAGTGAAGTCATTATGTCAAGATAATCCACAGAAGCGACTCTTGCGTTTTCGTTCATTCCGAAATAAAGATGCGGTTCGCGTGAAATTCTTTGTTCAGCTATCAATCCGCGAAGTTCGTTTCCGTATTGTGGATGTTTTTCGCAAAAAACATCTATTCCTTGCGACATGCCTCGAGCTTTCATGCCTTCTTCTTCCACTATGTGGGCATAGCATCTCTCGCCTGCGAATTTGTTGTCATATTCTGTCAAGTCAATCATATTTGCGAGTTTTGGCTTCAGTCTCTTGAGTTTTCCAGACATGCTTGAAATTGGGATTTCTATTCTGTCTGCCGCAATCAACTTGACAATCTGCTTTTCAACAAGTTCTTTGTTTGTGTTTGCCATTTTGTTTTACCTCCACTGTTGTTTAATTAAACATTTAAGAATTCCTGAATAAATTAACTTGTGTGGTGATAGAAAGCACCACAATAGAAAAGTATAAAAAGAAGAAAAAACAAATAGGATAATGAAAGAGTTTAATTATTATATCTTTGTAGATTATTCGGAGAACTTGGTAGGATATTGTATAATTCAAAATGAAAAACTTAAGGAACTGATACCGAAGATATCTAGGTTTAAGCATTATAAATCAGCAGGCAATAGGAGACTTTACTTAAAAAATGTTAAAAATACGATAAAGAGAGAAAAGATTGAAGATTATTTTTTGAAGCTAAAAATAAATGAAGTGCGTAAGAATATTGAGATATATTTAGATATTTTAGAATTTTTGAAAAAAAATACTAGTTGTATTATCTTTGTTTCTGTTGATAATAGGCAATACAATACTTTTAGAAAAATGGTTGCTATTGCTTGTGGAGAAAATGTTATCATCAAACGAGAAAGTGAGCTTAAAGTTGGAACTAATGAATATCAAGCAAGTCTTGTTTTAGACAATTTATTAAATATTGAGAGATTAAAAGAATGATAGTATATTTAATACAAAAGTATAGGGTAAGGGCGTCCGTCTATCCTACTTACCATAACAAAATATGGCTTTCGTCAGGTCGCGTTTCCCTATGTTATTTATATGGTGGGGAGGTATATAAACATTTCGATTAGGATGGATATTTCAATATTAGAAGAGGCAGGGCTTTCGCCAAGAGAGGCAAAAGTGTATCTCGCCATGCTTGAGGCAGGGCCGAGTTTAGCAGGAGTGCTGGCGAGAAAAACAGGAGTACACAGAAGAAATATTTATGATATCTTAGACCGGCTGATAAAAAATGGCTTGGTAGGATATATTCTAAGAAATAACAGAAGAATATTTGAAGCATCCTCGCCTAATCGTTTTCTTGATTTAATAAAAGAAAAAGAGAATTCTGTTTCTGAAATTCTTCCTGAAATGCTTTTGCTTTATGGGAATACTAAAGAGAAGCAGGAAACAAATTTCTACAAAGGAAAAGAAGGGCTGAAAGCTGTTTTTCAGGACCAGTTAGAAGAAAACAAGGAAAAAGAGGTTTTAATTTTAGGAGCGTCTGAGTCCGCTTTTGATATTCTGCTTTTTTATTTCAAGTGGTATGACAAAGACAGAATAAAGAAAAAGATAAAGGCGAGAATTATAGCAAACTCGCGCTTTAAGAAACCCTCTTTTTCCGAGGTGAGATATTTGCCTGAAAAATATACAAACCCTCTCGCAATCAATATTTATAAGGATAAAACCGCAATTATTTTGTGGAGCAAAGAAAATCCTATCGCGATTGTAATAAAAAACAATGAGATTGCAGAGGGTTATAAAAAGTATTTTGAGTTGATGTGGAAAATTGCGAGGAAAGGTTAATGTGTTCATTGGCAGCGAACAATAGGCTGCATTATTGATGAAAACCTTTCTGTTTGAAGCGGTTGTTTGGTAAAGTCGAGCTGGCGAAATGTTTATAAAGTACATTAAATGTATAATATTATACCTAAAATGAACAATAAAAATAAACCCTATGGTCTATTTGGAAATGGAAAAGAGAAGATTCTGGAGTGTTTTTATAGAAATAAGCTGAAAGAGATTTATTTCAGCGAGATACTTAGAGAAACTGGGCTGACTCCAAATACAACCCTTAAACATCTAAAAAATCTGCAGAGCTATAGTTTAATAATTTCCACTAAGAAAATTGGCAATACTTTTTATAAAATTTATAGGAGAAACCCTCAAATTTATTCCATTTTATCTTATTTTGACTTTAAGAGATTTAATGAATTGCCTTTGGAGAGAAGGAGGGCTATAAATGAGTTTTTAGATAAACTTTCTATTAAACCTTTAATTGCCGTTGTTTTTGGCTCAACTGCCAAAGGGACTTTTGGAAAAGAGAGCGATATTGATATTTTACTTATTTTTAATAAGAAAGAGAAAACCGATAAGAAACTAAAAGAAAATATTGAAGCTATAACTGGGGTGAAGATACAATTATTTATAATTGATTTTAATTATTTCAAAGAACAGATACTAAAAGAAAATGATAAAGTGATCACTCATGCTATAAAAACCGGCTTTCCAATAGTTGGCTTTGATAATTTTTACAAAGAGGTGTTAGATGAATAGAGAAATTTGGGAAATATGGCTTGAAGACGAGATTAGAAGAGAAACAGATTTTCAAAAATATCTGAAATCAAAGAAAATCAAGCGAGAAATTGAAGTTTTGGAGTTAATTCAAGGGCATATAGAAAAGGCAGATCATAATTTGAAATTTGTTAAGTCTACTCTTGAACTCAAGGAATTTAATGACTGGGCGATTGTAAGCGCTTACTATTCCATTTATCATGTCTCTCTTGCTTTATGCGCTTTGCGAGGTTATTCAACAAAAGATCATTTGGCTACATTGCTTATTCTTATTCATGAATTTTATCAAAGAGAGTTGAACCAAGGGGATATAGAGATTGTAGGAAATACCACGGTAGAAAAAGAAGAAGTTCTTTATTATATCGAAGCAAAATCAAAAAGAAATAAAGCAAGTTATTCGACGCAAAAGGCTTTCGATGAAAACGAAGCGGAGAATTTGAGGATAAAAGCGATAGCTTTTGTAAATAAGGCGAAAGAGATAATTGATTCTTTTAAAGGAGATTCTAATGCAGGATTATTTTAGGGTAGAGCAACGCGGTAAGGCGAAATGTTTATAAAGGGGCTGTTTTTATATTCTTTATTATGCAAAAAAAGAGTTTGAAGGTTTTTGGATTTTTTTTAATTAGTGTATTAATGTTTTCTGTGATAAGCGGGTTTGTGGGGGGACAGGGGGCCTTTGTTCAAAAAGTAGAAGGTTTTACAAATGATGTCGCAAAAGTGCTTTCTCCTGTTGCTAAACTTTTATTTGGAGAGATTAAAGGTAAAATAGATGGGTCAGGATTAGGCGAAGCTGAGTGGTTGCTTGTTAAAACCTTATTGTTTATTGTTGTTTTGGCAGTAGCTTATTTCGCATTGGATAGGACTCCTGGAATAAGAGACTCCAGTTTTTTAACTTGGCTTATCGCGATTGTTGCTTCTTTGTTAGCTACTCGATTTTTAGGAACCGTTGCTCTTCTTGAATTTGGACGTCTGCCCATTAGTGTTTTGGGAGTATCATTTTTGGCGATTTTTCCATTTATAGTCTTTTTATTTTTTATAGAAAGTTTTGACAGCAGAGTTATAAGAATAGTTGGTTGGGTGGCGTTTTCAGTCATATTCTTCGGACTTGCAATTGTTCAATGGAATAATCTTTCAGCAGGAACGGAAAATAATCCCCTTCCATTTAATCTGGGGGTAATTTATATAGTTATTGCGATTATTTCATTATTAGTTTTGGCTTTTGATAAGACTATAAGGGCTAAAATGTTTATTTCATCTTTAGAGGCAATTTATAAAGGAGATAATACTCTTTTAATTGATAATCTTAAAACCAAGATAAAAGATTGGAGAGAAGTAATTAAGAATAATCCTGCGGATTCTGAAGAATCAAAAGAAGCAGTAAATAGTATAAAAGATT
>CAYITH010000005.1:10125-18518 GCA_964366295.1 Candidatus Woesearchaeota archaeon
GGGCAAGGGGAGCAGAGTTACAGAATTTAAATGTTGCGACTTTGCAGAGCAATATACAAGCCCAATATGGAATTATTGCAAATACTGCAAGTTCTACTGCACAACGCGAGACTGCAAGAAGAGAAATTAAGAGAATTGAAAGACAGATTGAGATGTTATTAAATCCTTAATTTTTTCAGCAATCTTTATAAACCTTGTTTATTTATTTAATTATTATGAGTATGTCAATAAAAAAAAAGAGTTTGGAGAATAAAAACAATATAATGTTTTTGTTTTTAGGCGTGTTGTTATTTTTATCAATATTAACTGCAATATTTTTATCTTCGCTGGTTTCTGCGCAGAGCTTTACAGATAATTTATTGCAGGGAGCTGGCAATGCACTTAGTTTCTTGGTAGGGCCGATTGAGACTACTGAATTGCTGTTGATAAAATTTCTTGTTTTTTTGCTCCTGCTGGCGATTATAAATTCCTCGCTGAATAAGGTGCCTGCCTTTTCAAATGCTGGAAAATGGCTTACAACTATAGTTTCACTGATAATCTCGTTTATGGCTATAAGGTTTCTGACAACAGATGCGTGGATTAACTTTATATGGCTGCCATACGGGGCTTTGGGAATATTGCTGACTTCTTTTCTGCCGTTCGTAATATTTTTTTATTTTATAATGGATTTTGATGATGAGTACATTAGAACAGTTGGATGGTCAGCGTTTATAGCGATTTATATTGGCTTGGCAGCTTACAGATGGAATGACTTGGCGCTGAATCCTGCAAGTGTTTCAGGATATTCGTTTAATCTTGGATGGATTTATATTGCTATCGCTGCGGTTTCTTTGCTGGTTATATTATTTGAAAAGTCAATAAGAAGCAGAATTTTTTTAAGCAGGATAAGAAAATCAGGGTTAGGGCATCTGGCTCTTTTGAGCTCTGATTTGAAAAGCGAGCTGGCTAGGATTGACAAGGCGTTGGCTAACCCGCATATTAACAAGAGAGAAGAGGATAATCTGAAAAAAGAGAAGCAAAATGTGAATAATGCCCTTAGAAGATTGGGAGAGTATTAGAGTATACTTCCGTTGATGTTTTGAGGAGCAAATCCTTTATTTCAAAATTTGGGTTTAATACCTAGTAGCTTGTTGCGAATTTTGAAACTTCAGAAATAGAATTTCTGACAGTGCTCAAAAACTTAAACTTTCCATTTCGCAAAGTTTTTGACTATAGAAAGATGCACAAATAGAATTTCTTCACTCCGCCTTTCTATATCCTACTATCTTCTTGCCTTTGTAAATAGGCACTTCTTCGCTCTCCTGCGAGACTTTTTCAGTGCTGAAAAAAGTCAGGACTACGCCTGCGAGGATTACTACAATTCCTATTGTTAGGAGAATATTGCTTGGCACTGAATTAAAAATCGGAATTGCTTTTCTTGCTGGAGCAGAGTTTAAAAATAATATTGCCAATCCAACAACCGCAATCAGATAGCCGAGCAGTTTTGTTTTCGCCATGTTCCTCTTTGTATACACTTTTATAGGAAAAAATACTTTATAAACCTTCTATTTTTAATTGTATAGTGGAAGACATAAGTCTTTCCCTATCTGTCAGAAATGCTGACAAGTCTGTGCATTTCTGAACACCTCGAAAATCCCAAATCTAAACTGGATTTTCTTAGTACTTAAGGCGTAAGTGGGGAATTATCAATGTCCTTGACTATAGAATGATTATGTTTATAAAGCTTTTTGTTTCTGTGAATTTGTTTGGCAAGGTTTATAAATTAAGCTTATTGGAAGAGACTAATATGTTAAAAAAATATTTTCCTTTGCTGGTTATTATTTTTATAATTGGGTTTGCTTTTGCTCAAGAAAATAATAGCAATTTGCCTCTTTCTCCTGCTGAAAATTTCAGCACTGCAAATAATTCCCAGACCATTGAAGGAGATAGTTCAATAAGCTTCGGTGTTATTTTGAGAAATATTACGCCTGTTAGGTTTGATGTCGGAGATGCGCAGTTTGCCTTGCTAATTGAGAATATTGGCAAGGAAGCAGAGAGGAATATAGTGCCCTTGATAAGCGGAGAGGGGTTTTCAACTTTTTATATTGTGCCGATTGAGATTTTGAAATCTGGAGAGAAGGGATATGCGCTAATCAATGGAAATTTTAAGAAAGCAGGAAATATCGCATTAAAAATTGATTTGGCTGGAGCAAGTTACTATTTTAATGTTAGTGTGAATAATGAAAAAGAAATTTTTAATTCAGAGAATATTAAGAAAGAAAAACAGGAAATACTTTTAGAGTTGTCAAAAGAGCTTGAACTGTTAAAAGAGAATTACACATTACTGGAAAATAAGATTATTGAAAAGAAAGAGCAAAATTATGATATTTCTTCTGTTAAGCTGGATGAGGCAAGAAAGTATATTCGCGCTGCAGAAACCGGGATTTTGGCAGAGGATGCAAGCAGCGCGAGAGTTAATATTATAGTCAAGGACAATAATATTCTACCGGATTTATTGTCCTCTTCTATCTGTCAGAAATGCTAATAATTCTGTGCATTTCTGAACACCTCGAAAATCCAAAACGTTCATTGGATTTTCTTAGTATCAAAGGCGCATTTTTGGTAAATTTTCAGCGTCCTTTGATATAAGCTTGCTGAAGAAGAGCTGGCAGACCAGTATAAAAGGATTGCTAACATTAAAAAGTTTTCTTCTATTGCCAAGATAAAGGATTATGCGATTATATTTTCTACGTTGGCTGGAGCAATAATTACTTTTTTTGCCCTTTCTGAGCTATTGAAGAGAAAAAGCGAGCATATTGCAACCACTGTTCGTGTTGTGAAAGACAAGATGTCTTCTGGGAAGAAGAAGCGATAGGCTTTCTATATATTTATAAATTCTTTTTTATTAGATTAAACATGTTAAAAATGCCTTCTTCATATGATATTGTCGGCAGTATAGCAGTATTAAAGTTTAGAGATGAAAAACTGAATCCTAAGAAAAATATTGCCAGAGAAATTTTGAAACAGCACAGCAACATCAAGACAGTTGTTGAGAAGAGCGAGAGGGTTAAAGGAAGACTCCGAACGATTAAGATAAGGCATCTTGCCGGCGTTAAGACCTCGATTGCGGAATATAAGGAGAATGGGTGCAGGTTTAAATTCGATATCGAGAAATGCTATTTTTCTTCGCGCCTTGCGAGTGAGAGAATGGAAATAGCTAAAATAGCTAAAAAAACAGATGAAGTATTGGTTATGTTTGCCGGGGCAGGGTTTTATCCGATTGTTATTGAAAAAATTGCGAAGCCAAAAAAAATAGTTTCTGTTGAGCTTGGCAGAAAGTGCTGTGAATATGCTTTAATCAATAATAAACTTAATAAATCTCATATAGAAGTCTTTCAGGGAGATGTCAAAAGAATTGTTCCTAAACTTGACAGGAAGTTTTCTTTTATTGTCATGCCTCGTCCAAATTTAAAAGAGACATTTTTGAAAGAAGCGTTTGGAGCTGCGAAAAAAGGAGCAAGAATTGTTTATTATACTTTTTGTCAGGAGAGAGATTTTGAAGAGACCAAGAGCAGGATAATAGCTGAAGCGAAACTCGCAGGGAAAAAAATGAGATTTTTGCAGGTAAAGAAAGCCGGAGATATTGCGCCTTACACCTTTAGGTGGAGAGTGGTGTTTAGGGTATAGTGGGCTTATTTGTCAGTTTCAACAGCAGATGGTGATTCTCCGCCATGCCAGGTGAATTTTGGGCGGATTTGAGCAGGATAGATACGTTCAGAATTATCATCTAGGATTATTGCAGAGCCCTTTTTATGGGGCAATGAGTCGAACTGGGATTTAAGACTTTCTACATTGTAGGATTGCATCATTTCATTAAGCGCCTGCATGTCTGATAGGGCAGTGAGGCGGTGGCTAATGACTATATCTGATTGGGATATAGCTTCCGGGCTTAATGATGCTGGTTGTTGTGTAGCCATGACAATGGAAATGCCTGGCTGGCGGCCTTCTCTCAAAATCTGGCTAAGGATGTTTGAAGCAGAAGTTTTTTCACCTTTTGGAATAAATTCGTGGACTTCATCAATGAAGAGCCAGATTATTGGCATTTCTTTGCTGTTTTGTTTTGTGTAGCTTATATCTTTTTTTATTTCTGCAACTTCCTCTGCTTTGCGAAGTTTCATCCTTTCGCTGAAGAGCTTTTTTGAAAGCAGGCCGATGAGCAAAGCACGAACATTAAAAACGCTTGTAGAGCTGTATCTGCTGATATCTAAGATAGTTGTTTTGCCAGGAGTGACCAGATTTTTTATTGGAGTTGAGTTTTTTGAGGAAAAGATGCCCCAGGTTTCAGCAGCTTGAAAGAGCGATAGAACCAGCTTTTTGGCTTCTTCAGAAGAGGCATTGTCATTTTTTATTTCTGAAATAATATCTGTTATTTCAAAACTTGCCGAGGTTTTTTTAAGCAGGCTTATTATTTTTTGAATTAGAAGCGAGGCTTGGTCTGTAATGTTAAGCTTAAAGGCCAGCATCCAGTCTTCTGCATCCATTTCTGCAGGAGAAACTGCAAATGTGTTATCAAATTGAATGCTGTTTTTTTCATACTCTTTGGCGAGACCGAAAGGAATTGAAACTATTATTGGAAGTTCTTTTGGTTTTTCTCCCCATTGGGCAAGAAGTTCGGAATCTTTCTCGTTTTTGTATTTCATTGTCCAGAATACTCCCAGAGTGTCAAACATCAGTCCAGCCAGATTGTTTCTTTCTTCTTCTGGGAGCAGAGAGAGCTCCTCAGCTATTACAGAAATGGAGTATGATTTTCCTGCTCCACGCTTGCCGGTTATTAGAATGACATGGTTGCGGGCTATGTCTAAAAATAGGTTGTTGGACATTGAAACAGAGTTGCCCATTGTGACATAAGTTTTTCCGATAAATGCGAGCCCTTTTTTGCCAAATCTCTTTTTGTCTGCTTCGTCTCTGCCGATTATAATGTCGTATGGCATGCTGTTATTTGGTAAAATGGTTTAATAAATGTTGTTGATGGGATAACTATCGAATATTGCCTTTTATAATTGCCTTTTCCAGGAATAATATCCATTATTCCTCTAATAGTATCTGGCATATCTCCTTGATATCGAGGAATAAGGTGTATGTTTTATATTGGCGGTTATGTATAATTCTGTTGATTTGAGCAATTATCTTTAGAATTTTACAGATAGAGAATTCTGAAAAAAATGTGTTGCAATTAACAGAATTCTCTATAAATCTAATTATTCTGAATAAAAGCGATTTCTTCTTCGGTAAGCTTTAGCTCTTCCTGAACCGGTTTGTTTCGCAAAATGTATTTTAGAGTGTGGAAATCACGCATTGCGCGTTTTTTTCCAATATGCGCCAGTCCGGCGAATTTTTCTGTTATGCTCTTTATTTCTTTTTTTCTTTGATTGGACATCCAAATGCTTAATATTCTTGAGGGTTTTTTGTAAGCGGTAAAGCCGAGTTTTGGCTTTTTTTTGGCTGACGCAATTCCTGCTGAAAGAAAAATGTTTTGATAGACAAGAAAGCGCCAGTGCTGCTGGCGGTAAATCCTGCCTTTGAAAACATCTGCTTTGCTAAGCCAGCTAATAGCTCTGGCAAGCTCTTTTCCCTTATACTCTGATGGTATGTTTTCTTCCAACCATAGGGAGATGTCCTCGAGAGGCATATTTACTGAATCGTAGAGCGACAGGGTTTGTTCTGTGACCTTGTTTTTGAAAATTGACTGCATAGCATTGAAGATGCTTATCTCTTTATCTCGTTCATTGCCTTCTGCGCTTAGGTGTTTAAGAGATTCTAAGTCATTCAGCGCAGCCCTTATATCTCCTTTGGACTGAATAGCAATCTGTTTCAAAATATTTGCTTCTATCTCAATATTCTCTTTTTCGGTTATCCTTTTGAGCAGTTCAGCAATAGCCAGATAACTTATTTCTTTAAACTCTATTAAAGATGATGCGCTTCTTATTTTGCTGAAGTTAGAATCCCAGATGTTATTTGCAGTCATTATTATCGGAAAGTTTGTTTTTTCTATCAACGACAGGAGGGTTGCAATTCCTCCTCGGTCTTCTCTTGATGAAAGGCCGTCTATTTCATCCATGATTATAATCCTCGAAGGATTGAATAATGAGTGCTGTTCTGTGGCTGGTTTTATTTTTAGCTCTAATTGCTCTTTGTTTCTGAAATCAGATGCGTTGACTTCTATCTTTTCCGCCTTTATGTCGTTTGCTATAGCATGGGCGAGTGTTGTTTTTCCTGTTCCTGCAGGGCCGTGGAGAAGCGCGGCTTTTTTCTGTTTTCCATTATTTGCTGAAAATCCTGCGATGAATTCCTTTAGTTTCAGTATTGCGCTGTCTTGGCTGATTATTTCCGATAAACTTTTTGGCCTGTATTTTTCTGTTAGTGTTGTCATTCTATTATTTAACCTCTTCAGCTACTTTTAAATTTTTATGCTCAATAAACCTTTGTTTTCTTCGTCTAAGATTATATTTACAAGATTATCTTTTAAAAATGGCAATTTGCTTTTGGTTTCAGCAAATTTTATTATCATTATTTGCCTTCTCCGGCGAGGACAAAAGATGCCAGAAGAGCCTGGAGCTGGACGAATTCATCGCTGCCTTCCACCATTCTGAACTCAATCTCACCGGTTTTTTCAGTCAGCTTTACTTTTAACTCCGGTTCTATGTTAAGATTCCAAACTTCTTTCTGAATGGCCTTTATCACCTCTGTTCCTGAAATGCTTTCTTTTAGCATTACATCGAGCAGTTTTTGCTTCGCATTGATAAAATCGCCTGCAAGGGCGTATTCCAAAACTACTTTTATATCTGATGGCTTGGCTGAAGAAACCATTGTAGATATCAGCTCTTTGTTTATGTTTAATGAAACTGCTGCGCTTGCTTGCAGTATATTAATTACTCTGCGGCAGTCGCCTTCAGATGCTTCATAAAGCGTGTCTATTGAATCATTGTTTAAATTTAGTTTTTCTGTTTCGCAAATCTTTATTATTATTTTAGTAATATCTTTTTTTTCAAGAATTTTGAAGCGAAATATTGCGCAGCGGCTTTGGATAGGGTCTATGATTTTGCTTGAATAGTTGCAGTTTAAGATGAAACGGCAGGTGTTTGTGTACATTTCCATTGTACGCCTTAGCGCTTGCTGGGCTTCACGTGTCAGGGCATCTGCTTCGTCGAGAAAAATAACCTTAAACGGCACTGCGCCTATGGCTTTTGTTCTTGCAAAATCTTTAACCTTCTGCCTTACTACATCTATTCCGCGCTCATCAGAAGCGTTTAGCTCGAGATAGCTGTCCTGCCAAGCTTGCCCGAATAACTGCTTTACGACAACAAGCGCAAGAGTTGATTTTCCTGTGCCTGCCGGGCCTGCAAATAATAAGTGCGGAATATTATTAGAAAGAACAAGATTTTGTATTCTTCTTATTATTTCGTCTTGTCCGACCATATCTTCAAACTTTTCTGGACGGTATTTTTCAGTCCATATTTCACTGGGTTTTCCTGCCATTTTATATTAAGAATACACAAAAAAGCCTTTTTATAAAGATTGTTGTTATGGAGAAATATGAGAAAAATACATTAAACAGCCCGCATTCTTATTTGTTTTCTTCTGCGTTTTTCTTTCTTCATTCGCTTTCTTTGCCATTTCCAGCGCATTTGGCGCTTTTTTTTCCAACGGCGTGATGAACGTTTCATAAAAAACAGGCGAAAGCGAGATTTATAAAGCTTTTTGCCTTGTTTTTGGGATGGCTGAAAAGAGGCTTCGCATTTATTTGTTCAGGCACGGGCATACTTATTATAATGAGAGCAAGATATTTACTGGCTGGAAAGATTCTAAGCTGACTTTGCGTGGGATAAAAGAAGCGAGAATAATTTCGCGAAAATTGAAAAAAATTAGAGTAGATATTGCGTTTTCCAGCAGTCTTGGCAGGAGCAAGGAAACTTTAAGAGAAGTTTTAAAAGAGCATCCAGAATGCAAAAAAGTGATAGTGGATGACAGGATGAGAGAGAGAAGCTACGGCAGGCTCGAGGGAAAATCGCATAAAAGCATAATTGAGAAATATGGGCAGGAACAATTTGATAAGTGGCATAGAGGTTATGATGTTCGGCCGCCCGGAGGGGAGAGCATAAAAGATGTGGAAAAACGCGTTGTTCAATTTGTCAAAGAGCTTGTTAAGCTGATGAAAAAAGAAAAGGTTAATGTTGCGGTGTCGGCGCATGGGAATTCAATGCGCCCATTTAGAAGATATTTTGAAAAGCTAAGTGTTGGTGAGATGATGAAGCTTGAGATGCCGTATGATAGGGTGTTTGTGTATATGGTGGGGGCATAAATGTATGGGGAAAAATGACAGGTCTTTTTAGAAAAGATGAATTGAGAACTCTTTG
>CAYITH010000006.1:0-17119 GCA_964366295.1 Candidatus Woesearchaeota archaeon
CGGCAGATGCTGTTGCTCAACTTTCGCATCTGAATAATCATGAGCATATTTGTAGCCCTTGCCATAGCCAAGCTGTTTCATCAAAGTTGTCGGCGCATTTCTTATCACAAACGGCACAGGCAGATTTCCAGTTTCTTTTATGACCTCCTTTGCTTTTAACACAGCTTTATACGCCGAGTTGTCTTTAGGCGCACCAGCAAGATAAGTTGCAAGTTGCACAAGCGCAGTATTTGCTTCAGGCATTCCAATGAAATCAACCGCTTCTTTTGCAGCCACTGCCAACACTAAAGCGTTAGGATCTGCATTTCCTACATCTTCAGATGCAAATCTCGCCATTCTCCTCGCAAGATATAGTGGATCTTCTCCAGCTTCCAGCATCCTCATTGTCCAATAAACAGCTGCCTGCGCATCAGAGTCTCGCATTGATTTGTGCAGAGCAGAGATAATGTTATAATGCTCTTCTCCATTCTTGTCATAGCATAAAAATTTTTGCGCAGAATACAATATATTTTCCCTTTTTATCTTGATCTTTCCTGTTTCATCTTTCTTTGCACTATTAGAAACAATTTCCAAAATATTAAGCGCAGCTCTCGCATCTCCATTCGCTAAATTTGCAATTAAACTTTTATCTTCTTCACTAATCTCTAAATTTACATTTGCCAAACCTCTCTCTTCTTTCAGCGCATTATCAATTATCATTACAAGCGCATCCTCTTTCAATTCATTCAAGACAAAAACTCTTGTTCTAGAAAGTAAAGCAGAGATAATTTCAAAAGAAGGATTTTCAGTTGTAGCCCCTATTAGTGTCAGCGTTCCTTTTTCAACATGAGGCAGAAGCGCGTCTTGCTGTACCTTGTTAAATCTATGTATCTCATCAAGAAATAGTACAGTCTTTCTCTGAGCAAGTCGAGTTTTATTAACGGCTTTTATTATGTCCTCTTTTCCCGCATTCACAGCCGACAATTCAATAAACTCTGCCTGTATAGAATTCGCAATAATCCTCGCCAGCGTTGTTTTTCCGCACCCCGGCGGGCCCCAAAATATTATCGATGCTGGCAACTCTCCTGTTTCTATTGCGACTCTAAGCGGTTTTCCTTCTCCAATTAAATGCTCCTGTCCGAAAAATTCCGAAATATTTCTCGGACGCATTCTATGAGCAAGCGGTTGACTTAATTTTTCCATCTTTTTTTAAAACACTTGGACATTTTAAGCATTTTGATACCCCCGATTATCTATCCTATGGTCAAGGACGTGGATAATTCCCAACTTACGCCTTGAGTAGATGGGGAAAGACCTATGTCTTTCACTATATTTAGCAATAATTTTGTTTAATATTAAAAGGAGATTATGGAAAAATCGGACCAAAAAAGGTTCAATAATTAAAACGATTATCAGGATCTATACCTATTCGATGACTATTATCTAAAACTCTTCCAAATTTTGTTCTATCCGGCAATGTTTGTCTTGATGTTTTTAAGTAGTCATACCTATTTCCACTGAGATAATATCTCTGTTTAAATAGCCAAATCATTCGATCCCTATCTGCACTATTATCGAGCATTCTTATAACGCTTAATGCAAATGTTTCAGGGCAATTATCCACAATAGTCCTTTCTAATGAAATTTTTAAATCAGTCTTTTTCGAATTAGCATTAATTAGTGCTGCAATAGCCTGTGCCGGAAGCCCTCGTTTATATTGCAGGCAAAATTCTCCGATGATGAATGAACGATAACCTTTTAATTTACGAGGAGGATGCCCATTCAAATCGCAGATATAAGCTCCTTCAAGCGCGAGATATCTTCTTTCGCAATTTTTCCTCTCAAAATCCATAATTTATTTTTGAGCCTGCCTTTTTATATCTAACTATGAGATCCATTTAATATAAACATCAAAAGGATTATAAACAAGTTCGTACAATTTAAAGCATGGAAAATCCAAAAAAGAGGTTGAGTCGCATAAAAACAATTATCTTCGACGCAGGAGGGGTTTTGTTCAAAGTAGATTGGGAAAAAATAAAAAAAGATATAATGAAGAAATACGGATTCTCTATTTTTTTATACTCTGATTATCCAAAAAACATTGCTAAATATTATAAAAATAAACTATCTACTGGCAAAATATCCTTTAAACAAACTATAAAAAATATTACGGGCTTAAAAAATTTAAGCCAGTTTGCGAAAGATTATGAAAAAGTTTATTTAAAATATAGAACTTTAAACAGGCAAATGTTAGCCCTGATAAAAAAACTGAAGAAAAATTACGATATTCTTTGTTTGACAAACACAAACGATATTCACTTTAAAGCAAACAAAAGCTCTCGTCTTTTTAAGGACTTCGATAAAGTTTATGCTTCCTGCAGTATTGGAATAAAAAAGCCCGACAAGCAAGCCTTTAAAATAATTTTGAAAGAGAGTCCACTGTCTCCACAAGAGTCACTATTTATAGACGACAACGCTAAAAATATAAAATCTGCCAAGTCTATTGGAATTAACAGCATTCTATTTAAAAATTATTGGGATTTAAAAGAATCTCTAAAAAGATTTAATATTCAACTATGAACTCCGAAGAATTTCTCCAGCGCCTTGCGACAGAAATAAAAATTAGCAAGGGCTCGCCATACACTGTTCGCAATTACCTGCACATGAACAAGAGGCTGTTTGAAACAGTGAAAAAATCTCCTGAAAATGTGGAACAGCAGGATGTGAAAGATTTTCTTGCGGAGTATTTGTCAGATAAATCCGCATCGACAACTATTCTCGCGCTTGCAGCAATTCGCTTCGCATTCTCAAATATATTTCAAAAAGATCCCACTCTAGGAATAAAACGCCCAAAAAAAGAAAAACTGCTCCCGACAGTTCTGACGAAAGACGAAACTAAAAAATTGCTCTCCTCTGCATATACAAAAAAATCTCGTCTTTTAATGTCTCTTCTTTACGCAACAGGCATGCGTGTTTCAGAAGTTGTAAACTTAAAAAAATCAAATTTGCATTTCACAGAAGCTATCGGTTACATAAAAAAAGCAAAAGGAAAAAAAGACCGTGTTTTCAATATTCCAAAAAATTTGCTTCAAGAATTGAAAGAAATTTGTGAAGTCTCGCAGAACGAGTTTGTTTTTTCAGGAAAAAACGGAAAACTTACAGAAAGAAATATTCAAAAAATTGTCCAAAAAGCCGCCTTCCATGCGGGCATAAAAAAATCAGTTCATCCGCATACTTTGCGTCACAGCTTCGCCACACACCTTTTGGAAAACGGCACAGATATACGGTTTATTCAAGAATTGCTGGGCCACGAAAACCTGCAAACAACCCAAATTTATACTCATGTCTCAACAGAAGAACTGAAAAAGATAAAAAGCCCATTTGATGTTTTGTAGTGCAACTTTGTCAAAAGTTATATTTTTGAGGCTTCAAATTCTTTTGAATTTGATAGGATAGAAAAAAACAATAAAGATGGTAAAATATTCTTGTCCTTGACTATAGATTATTATTTTGCATAAAAATATCTGCTACTATCTATAACTCTTCTGCCTTTTCGCCCTTGCTTTGCTGTCGCCGGGCTTATAAGCTTCTTTTCTTCTTACATCTGCTATAAGAAGGCTTTTATCATAAGCCAAAAAAGCCTTCTTTAACTTGTCGGATTTGGTTGTTGCGATAAGCGCCCTTGCTATTGCCAGTCTTGCCGCTTCTATCTGGCTTTCCATGCCCCCGCCGCGAACAAAGACTTGCGCATCAAACTCTATCTTGCCAAGAACCTCTTCAGCAATTCTCATCGGCTCACTCAACATTAATTTTTTAAAAACATCTCTGCTGATATTTGATTGCCCATTTACAAAGATTTTTCCGGTTCCTTCCATCAATGTCGCTCTGGCTACAGCAGTCTTTCTTTTTCCAGACACTACTATCGCTGTTTTTGCCTTCATTTTAATAGTTTAACAATATCTCCGAGTTTGCTTCCATGTTTTGTTTTTAATTCTGACATTTTCTTTCCCATTCCAATGCTTTCTTTGCCTTCAAATTCTTTTGGAATTCCCGCATAGCATTTAATATTCTGGAACGCAGTTTTGCCTCTTCCTTGCTTGTGGCTTAGCATGCCCCTTATGGCTCTTTTTAATAATCCTTCTACTGTTGCCGGAAGAAGAGGTCCTTTTTGAGAACTGCCCCCTTTTTTTCTTAAAGTTTTATAATCATTCACAATATTTTGCATATTTCCAGAGATTACTGCTTTTTCGCTGTTTATTATGAAGATTTTTTTCCCAAGAAGCGCTTCTTTTGCCACAACACTTGCAAGCCTTCCGACAACTGCATTTTCCGCATTAATTATTAACTCGCTCGTCATTCTGTTAATAAGGTGAACTGCTTTATCTTCTCAACTTCGCCCAACCCTCCTGTTTTTCCGCCGGAATTTTCTATTTTCTCTCTGGCAGAATTTGAAAAAGAAACCGCATAAACATTTAATTTTTTTGTTATGCTTCCTGTAGACAAAACTTTTCCAGGAACTACAATGTTTTCTCCATTTTTCGCCTTTTTTTCAATAACTTCTAAATTAACTTCTATTCTTTTCCTTCTCGGAAACGAAGCAAAATGCGCTATCTGCAAAAGTTCCTTGTTTTTCTTTGCTTTAATTATAGTTCTGACTAATTCTTTGTTTGTTTTTTTCCTTAGTTTAAAGTCAATTCTTCTTTTTATGCTTCTCATTTTTGTTTTTTGCTTTTACCAATGTTCGATTTGCTTCGAACAATATGGGATTTACTCTTGCCTTCTATTCTCAAACAATCTCTGACTCGCTCTTGCCTTCTATTCTCAAACAATCTCTGACACATTCTTGCCTTCTATTCTCAAACAATCTCTGATGCTCTCTTTCTGCGGGCATCCTCATTTCATTGCGGTGCTCCTCGATGCGGAGCACGGAGATGCGGGAGAAAGGATTTGAACCTTTGCAGGCACTAAGCCATTGCGTCCTTAGCGCAACCCATTTGACCACTCTGGCACTCCCGCATAAAATAATGCGTGAGCAGGTTTTTAATATTATTGTTTTAGCTCAGACAAGTTTTTTTTGATAACTTCTGCCGCTTCTTCCAATATTTTTTCAGCACTCATTTGTCCAAATGATTCGATGCTGAACTGAATCTCTCCATTTTCTTCAGTGTAATTTGCGATTCCAGGAGTGAATTTAGTATGCTTTATGCCTTGCCCAATTTTAGCAAAAGCGACAAGCTCTATTTCTTTTCCATCTTCTAACAATGTAATTGGCATATTATCATAAACAACTTCCTCTTTTCCCTTTAGCTCGCCAGAATAAACAAAGCCCGGCCCTGTTTTGACAAGTTTTAGCTCAAATTCCGTTTTTTCATTCATAGTTTTATCCATCTTTAATGGCACTAATCCTATGCGGTGCGCAATTACTTCGTCATACAGCGCAGAGTCATTCTTGTAAATTTCAACTTCGTCAATAGCCAGCACAGGTATTTCCATTACACTTCTTCTCAGAGCATTAGCCAAGGAAATATCTATCTCTGTCTGAAAAGCAATCTTATTGTTGTTTTTTTCCATGACTTTCATTTTTTTATTTTTAATTTTGGGTTTAATAAACTATCGCTTCAAACTCTTCTTCCCCTCTTGCCTCCCTTGACTTTTGGTCCGCCTCGAGGAACTCTTGTCGTGTCCACTATGCTTAAAATTTTAAATCCTTCTCTTGTCAGGCTTTTTAATGCCGCATGAGCTCCTGGCCCAGGTCCAGTACTTCCTGTTTTAGCTCTGATTCTGACATATAGCGCCCTAATCCCCACCTCTTTAGCAGCATCAGCTGCCCTTTTGGCTACAAACATAGCTATAGTCGGGTTCGCCTTAAGCCTGTCATGTTTAGTTACCATTCCTCCGCTTATTCTCGAAACAGTATTTCCAACCAAGTCAGTTATATGCACAATAGTATTATTAAAAGAAGTGAATATGTATGCTATGCCTGGAACTTCCTCCTGTTTATCCATTCTTCACCTCTGTGCCGGGCTGCTTCAGTCCGACTATTTCTATATCTCTTTCGCTCTTTTTATCAACAATAAAAGAAGGAACATTAACCACTCTTTTTCCAACAGCAATATGCTTATGGACAATTAGTTGCCTTGCCTCATTAGGTGTTCTCGCTATTCCTCTTGTTAGAACAACACTTTGCAGTCTTCTTTTTAGCCAGTCTTCCATATTTAATGCAAGAATATCTGCAATGCTTTTTACATTAAATCCTTCAGTTTCTAATTTTTTTATGAATGCTGTTTTCTCGTCTTCACTTTTCGTTATAAGCCTCTTTGCAAGCCGTCTCATTTTTCTTACTTCTGCTTCTGCTTTCCAAATCTCTCTCTTTTTCTTTAGCCCATAAACTCCTGCTAATCGGTTCTCTTCCCTAATTCGGGCAGCATCATAAGCTTTTCTCGGCTTGCTGTATTTTTTATGTTTTCTTATCATTTGCTCTTTCCTGCTCTTTTTGTCACGCCCACAGATTTATTTTTTCTAAAATGGCTTCTGGTTCTTTGCCCTCGGACTGGTTGCCCTAAGCTATGCCTTAATCCCCTATAGCTTTTAATTTTTTTCAATCTTTTTATATCAAATTCTTTTTTCAAATCAAGCTCGCTTGTAAGAATATGAGCCTTTGCTCCTGTTTCCAAATCATTTCTTCTGTTTAGCAAGAAATTTGGCAGCTGAAGATTTTTTAGATACGCAGTTATCTCTTCAACTCTCTCTTTTGAAAGTGCCGCCATCTTTTGATTTTTGTCAAGTTTTAAAAAGTGACAGATAGCATTGGCCACACTCCATGAAACTCCCTTAATTCTTGTAAGTCCTGTATAAACATTTTTATTTCCAGGGATGTCTGTTGCGAGTATCCTAATTATTCTTACATCTTCCAGCTTGGGTTCTTGTTTCTGTGGATTCATATTATAAAGAGGTAGTGTCTCTGTTCTTCTACCAACTCTCCATATAGTCTCTTCTCAACTGCCTTTTTAGGGTCAGGAATAGAGGGAATTCGCTCCTTCATTTCTTCAATTGTCTCAAACGGCTTCTTGTCCCTTTCCTTTAAAAACTCTTGGGTGTGCTTCTTCCCAAATCCGGGGAGCAGTTCTAATTGATGCAGGCGGGTATTTATCGCCCCAGCATTATTAAAAAATTCAATAATCTTTTGAGGATTATTTGCAAAGTGTTCTTCAACAAATTTCAAGATTTGTTGTTTTGAAGTTTCAGTTAGTTTTTCTTTTGGCAGTTTGCCGAGTATATAATATATCTTGTCCCTTTTTCCGTCTCCGATATAAACTTTCTCGCTTAATTGTATATCTACTCCATTTCTTGGCACAATCTGCAGAAGTGAAAAATGTTTCAATCCTATGGCTTGGATAATTGGCATTATCTTGCCTTCCAATGGGTAACCATTCGGCAAGTAATCCGCGACTATAGCATATTCTTCTTTTTCCATTTTTCTTACCTGTATTTATTGACAACAGCAAGTATAGATTGTATCTCATTCTCGTCCAAGCTTATTTCTGTTACGATTTTATTTAAATCTTCCTTGTCTTCAGGCAAGGTATCGATGATTTTTATAATATCTCTTGGTTTGAGTTTCAGCAAACCTAATTCCAAAAGCTCGTTTTTCATTTTTACCGCATCTTCGCCCTTTAATTTAATGAATTTTTTGATAAATCCAGTTAAGGGCGTTTCAACTTCTTTTAAGTGCCCCTTAACTTCTGCCAAGCTCAAGACTTCAATTTCCTTTATCATTTTTCTCCCCCCATTCTTCTAAGATGTACAGGATGCATTATAAATCCTTTGATTTTCTTTCCTTCATTTATATTTACTAGATATGCGCTGCCAATCTTTCTTTTTACTATTCCTATTTTTCCCTGTATTCTTTTTGGCAGATTATTCTGCATAGACAGCTCTTTAACAACAGAAACCCTTTCTCCTTCGTTAAGTATCTTACAGTATTCACTAAGGCGTATTTTTCCCCTTTCTCGTATTGGTTTGTGAGTAAGCATTTTGTTCTGTTACTGAAAAGTTATACTGCCAAAGTAACATGAAAACCTGTATTTTTCTGCCTTTATAAGCTTTTTCTCTGTTATTTCAAAGTTGGGTTTAATACCCCAAAACGATTTGCTCTTGCAAATTGGAAAATATTTTACTCAAGAACAAATCGTTTTCCGCAGCTTGCTGCGTTTTTTTCCAACTTTGAAAGACTGAAATTGTCGGTCGCCGAAGGCGGGAAAACTCGCGTAATACTCCCTCAGCTTGCTGCGAGGATAGCGAGTTTTCAGACAATTTCTTTACTTTTCAGATTTAGAATCTCCGATAAAACCCTGAAAAAGGTCGCCCTTCCTTTTAGCGCCGTCCATATTATCCTTTATTGCCTGAAACATCTTTTCCCCCCAAACCTTTACTCCGCAACTTCCACAGACATCAACTGCCTGTTCTTCACTTATTAAGGCTTGGCAATACACGCACTTTTTCATGACCATTTCCCTTCCAAGAAGTTTTTAAAGGTTTGTTTGATACTTTACAGCAGTAAAAAGCAAATGTTTTTAAACGCTTTTTTTCTCATCGATTCATGATAATACCAATTAGATGTTTTTCCTGCGGTCGTCCAATAGCCCAATTATGGGAAGAATACAAAAAGCGCACTCTCGCAGGAGAAGATTCCGGCAAGGTTCTTGACGAGCTCGGCGTAAAAAGCTATTGCTGCCGTTCAATGTTCATTGGGCATGTGGATATGATAGAGAAAGTCAGCAAGTTCAAGAAGTCTTAATTTTTAATAAATCTTCCATCGAGCTATTTGTCCGCAAACCCTGCACTTTACAATTTTTTCCCCGCCCTTTATTTTTACTTCTATGCCTAATGGACTTAAAATAGAATAGCAGGCATTGCAAAAAAGTTTTCTTTTCGCGCCAAGCTTGATATTGTGGTTCATTGCCAATTTTTTTATCTTTTTAACTTGTTCTGGAGTTTTATCTTTTAAATTTAAGAAAAACTCATCAATCTCTTCTTTACCTTTAGTTCGATTTATTTTTCCAACCATTGCACTATATGGCAATAAGAGTATAAAAATGTAGTGCAACGAAAGCTTTTTATATGCTATTTATTACGCAATTCTGAAGACGGCCATAGCAAGCTGGAAACGCCTGTTCCCATTCCGAACACAGAAGCTAAGCAGTTTGCGTTTATGCCTGTACTCGCCGACAAGCGGGAAACGCATAAAGCTGTCTTCATCTTTTTTTATACTAAAGGACATTGAAAACTGAACAATTTATATGCATTTGATTATATCTTGTTCTTTGACTATACTTCACGTCTTACGGCACAACAAGATTTATAATCTATTCAAATATTCTTTATATGCGCGGGGATGCCGGAGCGGTCAAACGGACTACGCTCAAGACGTAGTGGCTTAGTGCCTACAGAGGTTCAAATCCTCTTCCCCGCATCTCCGTTTGCCGATGGATTTAGGTCCGCAATGAAATGAGGAACCTAAAGACGAGAGCAAATCGGAGATTGAAGTGTTATTTGTTCACAGCGAAGCGAGGATGCCCGCATCAAGAGTGAGACGAAGAGGGCAGTGTCGTTCGCAGTAGAATTTAAGCCCGCAATGAAATGAGGAACCTAAAGACGAGAGCAAATCGGAGATTGTAATGTTGCCTGTTTACCGCAGCGAGAAAGCCCACACCAAGAGCAAATCGAACATTGAACTATGGGACAAAATGTACTATACCTATTGAAAGAAAAGCCAAAGCCACAAAAAACTTTGGCAGTAATAGTCAAGGATGGAAAAATCCTGCTTGGAATGAAAAAGAGAGGATTTGGTGCTGGAAAATACAATGGCTTTGGTGGAGGAGTTGAATCTGGAGAAACATTGCAAGAAGCAACAATCAGGGAACTAAACGAAGAGTGCGGATTAAATTGTGATGCATCAGATATTAAAAAAGTTGGAGAATTTGATTTTTATTTCCCCCATAAACTTGAATTTAATCAGACAGTCCATGCTTACCTTATAGGAACTTTTACGGGCGAACCAAAAGAAACAGAGGAGATGGCTTTTTGCTGGTTTAACCTTGATGAAATTCCATATCTTAATATGTGGGATGATGACAAATACTGGCTTCCTTTAATTTTAAGGGGCAAGAAATTAAGAGCAAAATTCGTATTCAAACAAGAAAATGGAGAAAACATAGTCTCCTACAAACATATAAAAACTATTCCTTCTTTCAATTAAAATGAAATCGCGCCAGCAGATAAAACAGCATGCCAGAAGAACGCTAAACAAAAACTTCTCACAGCAAAAGAAGACCTATGTAGTTGACACATCTGTGATTATCAATAAATTTCTGCCTAAACTAATGCATAAAGGGTTAAAAGGCAAGATTATAATCCCAAACGCAGTTATGGCTGAGCTTGAGAATCAGGCAAATAAAGGCTTCGAAACAGGTTTTATCGGCTTGGAAGAAGTTGCGAAACTGCATAGATTAAAAAGCAACTCCAATATTGTTGTTTTCTTTGAAGGAATTCGGCCTCAAGAAATGCACATAAAATACGCCAAATCAGGAGAGATAGATGCGCTAATTCGAGAGATAGCAATAAAAAATAAAGCCTCGATGATAACTGCTGATTTGGTCCAGGCAAAAACCGCGCAGGCATACGGGCTGGAAGTTATTTTTTTAAGGCCAAAGCCAGAAGAAAAAGAGAAAAAGACTTTTTTCAGTTTCTTTAAAAAAAGAAGATAACTTTATAACTTCTTTTTTATCTGCTATTTTAAGCGCCTGTAGCTCAGTCAGGACAGGGAAAGTTTAAATAGATATAAACCTCTCTTTTTATATGAGGCTATTATTGTCCGATGATTCAAGAAAGAGGGTGTTTGATTATCTAATTAAAAGAAACGAATGTAATTCTCTAAAAGAATTAGCAACTAAATTAAAAATTCCTTATAAGACTATTCAGAACTGGAGATACTACAAAGGAAGATATCTTCCAGAAGCGATTGTACCCCTCGAAATAAAAAACGAATTATTGATATTGGATAAGCAAAATGAAAATTGGGGCAAGGTAATTGGAGGTAAAAAAACTTATAAGTTAATCCTAGAAAAATATGGGCTTAAAGAAATTAGAAGAAGGCAATCATTGGGGGGAAAGATATCCATTCAAAAAAAAGTAAAAACTGAAAAAGAGATTATCCTAAATTTAAATGATCCATTATTCTTAGAGTTTTATGGGGTACTATTGGGTGATGGATGGCTTAGTAAATTAATTTATAAAGATAAAATAACTTATCTTATTGGTATCAGTGGAAATGCAAAAAAAGATAGGGTCTTTTTTAACTATTTGAAAAAGAATATCAAATCCTTGTTTAATCGAAAAGCTTACTTAAAAGAACGTCCAAAATATAACTCCATTGAATTAAATTTTGCTCATAAAAACCTTCTAAAAAAGATGAATCTTGAGTTGAGTTTTCCAATTGGAGAAAAAATAAATCTTAAGATTGAGGACAAAATATATAACTCGGGATTTGAAAAAGTTAAGTATATTATTCGAGGAATTTTTGATACTGATGGATGTTTTTTTCTTGATAAGACTCCTGTAGGAAGACCTTATCCCTGTATCACTATAACTATGAAATCTCCAATTTTAATGAAACAAATTCATGATATCCTTATTAAAAATGGGTTTAAAGCATATCACAACCAGACTCGTCCTGTTCAACAAATAAGGTTAAAAGGATATAAACAACTGAATAAGTGGATGGGGGAGATAGGCTCATCAAATCCAAGAAATTTAGATAAAATGGCCCTCGTGGCGCAACTGGATAGCGCAACAGCATCCTAAGCTGAAGGTTGTAGGTTCAAATCCTACCGGGGGCGTTTAGGATTTGAAATGTAATTCTCAAAAGGGTTAGCAATATCCGATGTTCTCTTTCCGAGGGCATCCTCACTTACATAGTCAATCAAACAATCTCTGACACATTCTTGCTGCGGACCTTCTCGCTTACATATCAGAAATGCTCTAAATGTCTTCGCATTTCTGAATACTATCAGAAACAAGAAGTGTTTCTGAAGTCTTAAGGTTCCTCGCTTCGCTGTGGGCTTAAATCCCTCGGCAAACGGAGATGCGCCGAACGGGAATCGAACCCGTATCAACAGCTTGGAAGGCTGTGGTTCTACCACTAAACTACCGGCGCCTGTAAAAACTTCTGCAAACCGGTTTATTAAGATTGCTGTTCCAACAGGTTTTTAAGCATATCTAATTTTAGGTTTTAATGGAAACCTCAATTACAGAAACAGCAAAGCAAAACTGGTTCGACAAGAGATATAAGCTGTTGATGCTTATTCCAATTATACTCGTAGTTATCTCGTTGGTATATCTCGGTTATTTTTACAAACAGCATAATAGCTTTATTTTGAAAGATGTTTCTTTGTCAGGCGGAACAACAATTACTCTTACTGGAGACTATGATTTAATAAAGCTTGAAACTTCTCTAAAAAGCAAGTTTCCTGATATAAGTATAAGGCAGTTGGCGGAACTTTCAACAGGCAGACAAATAGCATTAGTAGTGGAAAGTTCTTCTTCTCCAGAAGAGCTTAAGAGCGGAATTGAGGACATTTTTGGAAAGATTCCTGCAGAAAACATCGCAATAGAATTTTCCGGCTCGACATTAAGTGAAAGTTTCTTTAAACAGTTAATCCTCGCTTTAATAATCTCTTTTATGCTTATGTCTATAGTTATTTTTATCCTTTTCAGGACATTTATTCCAAGTATGGCTGTTATGTTCGCAGCTTTTTCAGATATTATTATTCCTCTTGCGATAATAGATTATTTCGGAATAAGGCTGTCCGCAGCAGGCATAGCAGCTTTTCTTATGCTTATAGGTTATTCAGTAGACACAGACATTCTTTTAACAACAAGAGCTATCAAAAAAACAGAGGGAAAAGTGAATGCGCGAATTTACAGCGCTTTCAAGACAGGTATTTTTATGACTTTGTCAGCTCTCGCAGCCACACTGCCTGCCTTGTTCCTCATTACAGGCCTGCCAGATTCATTCCGTCAGATTTTTTTAGTTTTAGCGCTTGGCCTGACAGCAGACATTTTCAACACATGGCTTACCAACACAGGCATAATTAAATGGTATTGCGTAAAAAAAGGAATAAACTAATATGGCAAGATTTACATTAAAAATTTGGATTTTAATTGTCGCATTGATTCTCGCAGCACTAGCTATCTCTCCGACATTTGAAAAAGGCATAGTGATAAAAAGCGTTGAGAAAAACTCAACAGCTTTCGAAGCAGGTCTAAGAAAAGGCGAGCTGATAAAAGCAGTAAACAACCAGCCAGTTAAAACAATTTCAGATTATGTAGGAATTGTTGAAAAAGTTTTTCCAACTGCAAATAAAACAAAAATTACTATTACCTCTGCAAAAACAAGTTATGTCTTATTCACAAATTCTACTCCTGAAATAACGCTTGGAGAAATCCCAAAAACAAAGCTAAAAACAGGCTTGGATTTAAGCGGCGGCGCCCGCGCCATATTAAAGCCAGAAACACCTATTTCCGCATCAGCAATGAATGATTTAATCGCGGTTACCTCAAATCGCCTTAATGTTTATGGAATTAGCGATGTTACAATAAGAAGCGTGTCTGACCTCGGAGGAAACAATTATATGCTGATTGAAATAGCAGGAGCTACACCTTCAGACTTGCGCGAGCTAGTTGCGAAGCAAGGAAAATTCGAGGCAAAAATAGGCAATGAAACCGCATTCATAGGCGGAGATAAAGATATCACTTCAGTATGCAGAAACGATGCTTCCTGCTCTCGCATAGAGTCCTGTTTTCCTTCTGAAACCGGCTATGCCTGCAGGTTCAGTTTTGCGGTTTATTTAAGCGAACAGGCTGCAAAAAAACACGCAGACATAACTAAAAACCTTAAAGTAAACTCCACTGCCCAAGGCCGTTATCTGGAAAAAAATCTGGATTTATTTCTTGATGACTCTCTTGTGGATACTCTTTTAATAAGCGAATCTTTGAAAGGCAGAGTCACTACAGAGATAAGCATACAGGGCAGCGGCGCAGGCTCGACTCAGCAAGAAGCTTACACTTCAGCATTAGAGTCAATGAAAAACTTGCAAACTATTTTAATCACTGGAAGCCTGCCGTATAAGTTAGAAATAGTCAAGCTTGACATTGTTTCACCATTGCTTGGCAGCGCCTTCACAAAAAACCTCTTGCTCCTCGGTGTCGTAGTTTTTGCTATTATTTCCATTCTTATTTTTCTGAAATACCGAAAAATAAAAACCACTCTTGCAGTAATTCTTACAATGTTTTCTGAAGTATTTATTACTCTTGGAGTTGCCGCATTTATAAAATGGAATCTTGATGCTCCAAGCATAGCGGGTATAATAGCTGGTATGGGCACAGGCATAAACGACCAGATTGTTCTGATTGATGAGTCTGTTTCAAACAAGCACTTAAGCCTCACAGAGCGGATAAAAAGTGCATTCTTTATAATCATTGGCGCTTTCTTTACAATAATTGCCGCAATGCTCCCCTTATTCTGGACAGGAGCAGGAATGTTGCGCGGTTTCGCGCTTACAACAATTCTCGGCGTTAGTATTGGCATTTTAATAACCCGCCCTGCCTTTGCGGACATTTTGAGAAAGATAGAAGGATAGCATACTCTTTAAAATAGTAACAACAGAAAGATTTAAATACTTCAACAATCTGAAAAAAATATGGAAGAAAAAAATATAATAAAGTCAATAACTGCTTTAGCAAGCGGAGTTATAGTTATTGGACTCGCTAGTTTAATACATTCTTCTAAGGACACTGATTTAGACTGCTTTCCCACTCGTTCAATTCCTGTTTCAGCCCAAGTTCAACCAGCAGAAGAATCCCGCAAAACCTCTCTCTCCTCTTTATACCTCCAAGCTGTAGCAATTTCAGCAGGCGAAGACAGCTACTGGAGTATGGAAGAAAAAGTTAGATTCTTTAATGAGTTAGACATTAAGAAACGCAGTGGCGAAAGACCTATCTTGCAAGAGGGCGATATTGTCTATGGTTTTGAAAACCTTATTACCGCAGGAGATTATCTTGACGTATGTTCTTCTACAAGGGGCAATCAAAATCCTGTCACACTTGGATATGTCTCTCGAAGCTCTTTAGAATCCTTCATCAAAGCCAATCAAACTCCAGAATCTCCACTATTAGAAAAATAACTCCTCGCTTTTTATCTTGTTCACCAACACTTAAAAACCTGCTTCCATTATTCAAACCATGTGGGTAAAAATACTCGGCTTATTCGATATTATCTCAGCAGTATTGTTTTGGTTCTTTCTATTCTTCGGCATATTGCAATTCGTTATGCCGATAATTGCCATATACCTTTTGGTAAAAGGCACGACCTTTTTTATAACCGGCGATAAGTTCAGCATCCTCGATGTTATTTCAGGCGGATTAATATACTCTTTTATCACTTTTGCAATTCCAAAGTTTATTGGCGTGTTAGTTGTTTTATATGTCTTGCAAAAAGGGATATTAAGCCTGCTTTAAACGCAATTCCAAGCATTTAAAAATAACCTTATTTTAACCTACCTATGCTTCCAAAACACCATATTATTTTAGGTTTTATCTTTGCATTTATTCTGTATTTTTACATCGGCTTAATTCCAAGTTTAATAATACTTTTGGCATCTGTTTTAATTGATGTCGACCACTATCTTGCTTATATTGTCGTGAAAAAAGACTTTAATTTGAAAAAAGCATTTACCTACTTTTACGAAATGGGCAAAAAAACTCGCTCCAAAAGATTAAAACATCCTCTCTGCATTCTCCATACAATCGAAGTTCTGCTTGTTTTAGGTTTTATTTCAGCCTATAGCAATATAGTTTTATTTATTCTTTCTGGCTTCTTATTTCATTCTGCTCTCGATTTGTGGTACATGGCAAAGACAAATATGCTGTATACTCGCGAATTTTTGCTAATCAACTATTTCAAAGGACGCTGGAAATTAAACCGGGGTGCGCCTTTGAGAGATAGCAAAAGGTAATAAGCTATACTTTAAAAACCGCAAAAAACCAAATTATATGCTCTTGTAAAATAAAAATGGCAAAAAACAAAAAAATAATGGTCTTGATTGTGGCATACAACGCAGAAAAAACCATAAAGTCTTTGTTAGACCGGTTTCCAAAAGAGGTTATTTCAAGAGTTGATGAGATATTGCTTGCAGACGATGCTCCATTGGGCGGCACTTCAAGAGATAACACTCTGGCAGTGGTTGAAGCTTACAAAAAGAAAAACAAGCTCAAAAAGCTCACAATCATACAGCACGAGAAAAACAAGGGCTATGGTGGAAATCAAAAATGGGGTTACGATTACGCAATAAAAAAAGGTTATGATATTGTAGTTATGGTGCATGGTGACGCCCAGTATCCTCCAGAATACATTCTTCCTTTAGTCGCTAAAATGGAAGAAGAGAAGGCAGATTTTGCTTTTGGCTCGAGAATGTCTGGCGACCCTCTCGGCGGAAAAATGCCATTATACAAGTTTTTTGGAAATATTTTTCTTACCACTGTTGAAAACATAGTTCTAGGCACACACTTGACAGAGTTTCATTCAGGCTTCCGCGCATACCGCCTAGATGCCTTAAAACAAATACCTTTAGCTTTAACTTCAGATAATTTTCATTTCGATTCAGATATTATCGTTCAATTAGTCATTGCAAAGAAAAAAATTTCAGAGATAACAATTCCAACTTTTTATGGTGATGAAAAATGCAATGTCAAAGTTATTCAATATGGCATGAATATCCTTAAAATACTTGGCCAATATCTCCTCACAAAATACAATTTAAAAGAGTATCCAAAATTCAGCTTCAAAAATGACCAACCCCATTAATAGTCTTATCAATGGCATCTTAAACTTGGTTTATAATAAAGACAAATCAATAGAAAGAAAACTGCTTCTTCTTTTGGCAATTGGTTTTATTATCCGCCTAATAGCTGCCTTAAATCTTGGCGTTCTCGCTGATGATATGTTATACGCTTCGCAAAGCGCAGGCATACTTAAAGCAGGCATTTTGTCAACGCACTCCAACCCTCCTTTATTTTTTTACCT
>CAYITH010000007.1:0-16866 GCA_964366295.1 Candidatus Woesearchaeota archaeon
GCCTTGGAAGTTTTTGTAGACAGTATAGCATTTTCCAGAATATGCTTTGAAATTCATCTGATTTATAAAGAGGGTTTCAAAGACGAATTTATGGATAATATGGAGTTCCGAGAAAAGCAAGAAGAGAGTTATAATAAGAATAGAGATACTGCCTTGCTCAGAAAAGAAGGTATTAAAAGAAGTTTTCCAGATCAAGGAGGTTATTTAATTATCTTAAGACATCCTATTGAAGTTACTGAACCTATTGAAAGATTTACATCAAGAATTGCAAACACTGCCCCCTGTATTCCCTATGGCTCTCATAATCTCCATACAACCATTTCAGATTATGAGTTAAAACCTCTTTCTGAGTTTAATCCGGAGTTAAAGGTCTTAAGAGCCCTGTCTGATATTGCCAAATCTGCTATGAATTCTGCACTATTTCAGCTATGGCCGGACTACCCACTAGAAATTAAGTATGGTTCAGATTGGCTTATCAATCAGTCGGCAATTATGTTAGCCGGGCACGAACCCTATCTTTTTTTTGACCTTGCAAACGATAGTGTTACAAGCGCTGAATCTCACAATATAAAGTTAAGACTGCCTTGGGGTTCTCATATAACTGCAGCGAGATTTACAGAAGATAGAGATTCAGGTCAAATAAAAGATCTTCTCAAATTAATGAACGAAGCTCCAAAAATACCGGATAGTCGCCCTAATTTTGTAGATGTTGGATTTTTTAGAATGAGCAAAGCAGGATTTAATGTTACTATTCACAATCGTTTCAGTACTTGATTTAACCAAACTTCAATTTGCCCTTATTCTCCTGATACCATCTTATTGTTTTTTTCAAGCCAGTGTTAAAATCTGTTTTTGCCTCAAAGTCAAATTCTTTTTTAGCTTTGCTCACATCTAAACATCTGCGTGGCTGTCCATCTGGCTTTGTCTTGTCAAAAACAATTTTTCCTTTAAATTGCATTATCTGGCATATTAGTTTTATTAGTTCCTTTATTTTTATTTCCATTCCGCTTCCAATATTTACTGGCTCTGGTCGGTCATATAGCACAGCAGCTTTGACAATACCCTCCGCAGCATCTTCAACATACAAAAACTCTCGTGATGCCTTGCCAGTGCCCCAAACTGCTACTTCCCCTTTTCCATTCATTATTGCTTCATCCACCTTTTTTATCAGTGCAGGAATTACATGGCTGGATTTTGGGTCAAAATTATCTCCGACACCATATAAATTAACCGGCATTAGATGTATTGCATTAAACCCATACTGCTGGCGGTAAGATTGGCTCTGTATTAATAGCATCTTTTTTGCCAAGCCATAAGGCGCATTTGTTTCTTCAGGATAGCCGCTCCATAAATCTTCTTCTTTGAATGGCACAGGAGTAAATTTAGGATACTCACAAATTGTTCCAACACCCACAAACTTTTTTATTCCAAAATGTCGGGCATATCCCAAAGTATGAGTCCCAATTAAAAGATTATCAATATAAAGACTCGCAGGGTTTTCTTTATTATACCCTATTCCGCCAACTCTTGCCGCTAGATGTATCACAATATCGCACGGAAAATCTTTATACATTTTTCGGACATCTTGCTCTTTCCTTAAATCATATTTTGCACTGCGAGGTATTAGTATATTTTTTTCAACGGCCCCATGTGCTATTAGTTTTTGCACTACAAACCTCCCTAAAAAACCACTACCCCCGGTAACTATAATTTTTTTATCAGATAGATTCAGCATTTTTATCTCTCCGCTTAATTGATTCACTAAGTATCTGTTTTACATATGGGTGAAATTGTTGTCTTCCAGATAGTATTTCTTCAACACTGAATATTTTATATCTTTTATGGTTGCTGTCAATTTTAATCTCTCCTGCGCCTTCAGCATAAAACATCATATTTATTGTGTCTGTTCCGCACCCATGCCCGAACGGTTCTGTTTCAAAAAAAGTCCTTCCCATTCCAAGAAATCCTCCATTATAAATTATCAACCCACATTCTTCCCTTGCTTTTTTCTGCAAAGATTCTTCAACAGGCACACCTCTTTCAATTCTGCCTCCAACAGGCCACAGTTCGCCTCTTGCAGGATTATTTCCTCGCTCCAAAAGCAAAAATCCATTTTGATACCATATAGCCACATCGTGCGTAACAATCACGCTGTTTTTATGTATCCTCTCAAATTCTTCATTCGGTATTCTTGGCTGTCTAAGTTTCTTTTCGTCTACAACTGCGAAATTCTCAGCATAATACTCTATTATCATCAAAAAACCTTTCTTTCTAGTCTTAAATAGATTATGATGCTTCGCACCATATATTTTTAATTCCTTCTAACAAGTGAAACTTTCAATAAACCACTCCATTTTCCTGCACCAATTTCAAATCATATTCAGCCATTATTTTCACAAGTTCCTTGAAAGTTATCTTTGCCTTCCAACCTAGTTTTATTTCAGCTTTTCTCGCATCTCCTTGCAATACTTCAACTTCGCTAGGCCTGAAATAAGCAGAGTCAATCTCAATTATAATTTTGCCTGTTTTCTTGTCTATTCCTTTTTCTTCTACGCCTTTTCCACTCCACTCTATTTCTATTCCTAAAACTCTTGCAGTCTCTTCAACAAATTCTCTTACACTGTGCATTTCTCCTGTTGCTATCACATAATCTTCTGCAATAGGCTGTTGTAGGATAAGCCACATTGCTTCGCAATACTCTTTTGCATATCCCCAGTCTCTTTTTGCATCAATATTTCCAAGATAGAGCTTATCAAGCATGCCCAGTTTTATTCTTGCCAGACCCATTGTAATTTTTCTAGTCACAAAGGTTTGCCCCCTTCTCTCGCTTTCATGATTAAATAATATTCCATTGCACGCAAAAATTTTGTACGCTTCTCTATAGTTCTTGATGATGTGAAATGCATACAGCTTTGCCACGCCATATGGGCTTCTCGGATTAAAAGGAGTGTTCTCGTTTTGAGGAATTTCTTTGGCTTCTCCATAAAGTTCAGAAGTTGAGGCTTGATATATTCTTGTTTTTCCGCATAAGTCCAAAAGTTTTACAGCTTCTAAAATTCTCAGCACACCCAGCGCATCAGCATTTGCAGTGTATTCTGCGGTTTCAAAAGAGACCTTAACATGGCTCTGTGCAGCGAGATTATAAATTTCATCAGGTTGAATTTCCTTAATAAGCCTTATTATATTTGTCGCATCGGTCAAGTCCCCATAATGCAGTTTAAATCTTCCTGCTTCGTGAGGGTCTTTATACAGATGATTTATCCTCCAAGTATTAAAGGAGCTGCCTCTTCTTATTATCCCATGCACCTCATATCCCTTTCCTAAAAGAAACTCTGCCAGATAGCTTCCATCCTGCCCAGTCACACCGGTGATTAGCGCTTTTTTCATTCATCGCAAAGCGATGTTTCATTTAAAAGCCTTATGAAGCTTTATTTTCAAATTGGTTTAATACCCCAAAACGATTTGCTCTTGCAAATTTGAAGATATTTTACTCAAGAGCAAATCGTTTTCCACAACTTGTTGCGAATTTTGAAACTTCAGAAATAGAATTTCTGACAGTGCTCAAAAACTTAAACTTTCCATTTCGCAAAGTTTTTGACAGAATGAAAATGCTGGTTGTCGAAGACAAAAAAATTTGCGATGAATACCCCAAAACGATTTGCTCTTGCAAATTGAAAACTGTTCTACTCAAGAGCAAATCGTTTTCCACAGCTTGCTGTGGGGTTAGCAAATTTTTAAGCATTTTCTTTATTTTCAAATTGGTTTAATACCCTGCGGTCTTGCCGCAGTCAATTTGAAAAGACTAAAATTGCCGGTCGCTGAAAGCGAAAAAATTTGCGATGAATACCCTATGCTCTTGGCATAGGGATAGCAAATTTTTAGGTAATTTTTTTATTCTGAAGATTTAAATAGCCACAAGAGTAAGTCCATAAATGCCAAAAAAGAAGTTGAATATAGTTTTGCTAAGCAACACTTACAGCCCAAGCCCAATTTTACTTGTTATTCATGAGATGATAAAGAAAAAAGGGCATAATTCCAAATATGTTCATATTCCAATATATAAACATGATTTTGCTCCTGAATATTATGATCACATAACTTCAGAGTTGATTAAAGTCTGCGCAAATGCAGATTTACTGGCATTTACTTGCATGACTAACACCTTCCTTGCCTCTTCAAAGCTTATAACTCGCTTGAAATCTCGTTTGAATAATATCCCTGTTGTTATAGGTGGAATCCACTCCACTGCAAAGCCATTAGAGTGCTTGAGTTGTGCAGATTATGCCTGTATAGGTGAAGGAGAAAGAGCGTTTATGGAGCTGATAGACCGAATTGCATCAGGCAGAAGCACAAAAGACACACCCGGTTTTTATGTTAAACATAATGGGAAGATAATCAAGAATAAATCAGGAGAACTTGTTAAAGATTTGGACACTTTGCCAATACCTTCCTTTGACTTAAGAGACCAGTATTTCATTTATAACGATAAGCTTATCTGTATGAATGATTATAAGGATAACCAAGAAGTTTTAATGCAATATTTTACAAGGTATTATTTTATGGTCACAAGTCGAGGATGTCCATATACCTGCAAGTTTTGTATTAACGATGTTCTGAAACGTTTGTCAATTCAATATCGTCTAATGAGATATAGGAGCACAGCACACGTGATGGAGGAATTAAATAGAATGAAATCTGTGATTAAGTATCCCGTAACAATTGGTTTTGCTGACGATGATTTTCTTGCAAGGCCAGTGGAAAAAGTGCAGGAGTTTGTTAAAGTTTATAAAAAAGAAATTGGCCTACCATTTTTTCATTCCTCAACACCCCATTCAATGCATCCCGATAAAATAAAAGCTTCTGTTGATGCAGGGTTGCGTAGAATAGAAATAGGCATTCAATCAATTCACGACGCCACTAACCGGGGAATTTATGGACGAGCAGGATTAAGAAAAGATGTAGAAAAAGCTATTTCAATAGTTTCTCCCTATCGCAATAAAATAGAAATAAATTATGATATTATTTTAGATAATCCTTGGGAATCAGAAGAATCAGTTTTGGAAACTTTGGAGTTTATGTTTAAAATTCCAAAACCCTGCACCTTTGCAATTTTTTCATTAGTCCCATTTCCAGGCACTTCACTATATGAACTGGCGAAAGAAGAAGGCACACTGCAAGATCAGGAGAAATTAATTTACAATAATGACATCATGCTTTTAAAGAATAATGACCTTAACACTTTAATAACTCTCTATAGCAAGTATCATCTCCCTGCCACTCTAATAAAGTTTGGAATTAAGTTAAGAAAAACTCCTCCATTTTCAACACTCCTTAAAAGAGGGACAATTCCCCTCTGGCGTTTGTATAATTACTATGAGGGTTTTAAGACTAGCTTGGGGGACAAGAATATGCCCGCAATTAAGTCATACCTAAAATCACCCATCTTAAAAGCAGGCAAGGAACTGGTTAAAATTTTTAATCGCAGGACAAGAGAAGATTTGGGTATAACTTCGGAATCGATGGAGAGGTCTCCAGATGGAGTGATAAGCAGGTAATTCCCAATGTTTAAAAACAAGTTTTTCCATTTTTTTAAATGGTGGAAAGTTCTATTTCTCAACAAGTAGCTAAAAGCTCTTTTTATAATCTGCTGACTGCAATAATAAGTAGAGGAGGAGCACTTATCTTTACTTTTTTTCTTGCCCGCCTTCTTTTGCCAGAAGGGTTCGGCATTTATTCGCTTGCTTTGGCAATAATCCTTTTTCTACAGTCGCTCATTGAACTCGGCACAAACTCCGCCTTGCTAAAATATGTTCCCGAGAATATTCATAATCCTGGATTGGCAAAAGTTTATCTTTCAAGAATATTGAAAATAAAATTATATCTAACTGGAATTGCGAGCTTAATCATGCTGCTTTTGGCATACCCATTATCAAATCAGATATTTAATCAGCCTGAATTGCTTTATCTTTTATTATTCTCTCCAATTTATCTTTTTGTATTATCCATCGAGGGAACATATTCCCTGCTATTTTATGTATTTGGAGATGTTAAGATGGTATTTTTTAAGGAGATTTTATCTCAATTTTTGAGAATTGGATTTCTCCTGCTAATCCCAATTTTTTTCGCAAGAAATGCCTATTTGCATCTCTCTTTTTTTAGCATTATTACTGCGCTGTTTATAACTGCAATTTTGGTATTTTTTATGTGCTTTGTCAGATACGCTAAATTATTCTCGCATGCTATCTCGCCCAGCGTAGACTATCAGGACTTAAACAGGTTCATCTGGTATGTTTCTCTCGGCGGCTTCTCTGCTATGTTTTTTTCATCGATAGATGTAATGCTTTTAGGAGCCTTAATAAAAGACATTAGTTATGTGGGTTATTATCGTGCAGCCACAACTCTAGTATTTAGTGTTGCAGGATTGTTGACATTTACCAATATTCTTCTGCCAAGGATAGCCCAGCTTCCAAAATCTCACTTACAATCCGCATGGGATAAGTTAATGCGTTATGCACTATTTCTTACAATTCCAGCGGTTATTGGCATGATTATCTTAGGAAAATATATTATTCGTGCAGTTTATGGGTATGCCTTCTTGGATGCCTCATGGATCCTATATATTCTTGCTTTTGTGCTTATAGAAGCAGTTTTAAGTGGCATTGCGTATTCTGTTTTATCTGCTAGAGGCAAACCAGAAAGTTACACTTTTGCCAGCACAATTGCTTTAGGATTAAGTTTTATCTTAATGCCTCTTTCAATATACCTATTCTTGCCAATTTCCTATTTAGCAGCAACAATCTCTGCCTCTGTTGCAATTCTGTTTTGTAGGGCTGTCTATTTAGTCCTGCTTCTTTCAAAAGTCAAATCAAGTCTCGGCTTAGAAATTTTTAAGCCAAGAATAATCTTGAAACCCTTAATCTCTTCAGTACTAATGGGCATTATTCTAGTCGCGCTAAACACTTTTTTTATCAAGGATATGACATGGCTTTCAGGATTTTTAGAAGTTTTACTGGGAATTATTTTATACTTTATTGCATTATTCTTACTCGGGGGGATAACCAAAGAAGATATAATGCTATTTTATCCTAAGAATATAGTCTAATAATATATATAAACTCCTAAACTTCCCTAAAAAGATGGCCCAAACTTCAGAATGGATAGTTGCGGAAATAACTCCGCTTTCTCCAACAGCAAGAGCTATCCGCTTTAATGCAAGCGAAAAATTAAGCTTCTTTCCAGGCCAGTTTTTTATGCTCCAGTTTAATCTGGCAAATAAACAAGGATTTAAGATTCCAGAAGGCAAGGAAGCTGTCCAAAAACGGGCTTTTTCTATTTCTTCTTCTCCATTGTCAGATTTTGTAGAGATTACAGTCAAAAAAACACAAAATCCATTTATCTCATCCTATCTTGTTGATTTTCTTAAAGTCGGAGAAAAAGTTATTGCTGCAGGCCCATACGGCAGGTTTTATTTCAATGAGAAAGAAACAGAAAATAATCTCCTTTTATTAGGTGCAGGTTCTGGAATAGCCCCCCTAATAAGCATAATTCACTATATCTCTGAAAAAAATTTCCCGATAAATATCGTGCTTTTATATTCTAACAAGTCCGAAACAGATATTTTATGGAGAAAAGAAATTGAGTTGCTGGCTGAAAAAAACAAGTTTTTCAGGCATCTTTTTACGATTACTCAAGACATTAACAATAATTCTTGGACAGGTCAAAGAGGTCGAATAACTCCCAGGATTATAGCAGATTATCTCTCAGATTCTGGCAAAACAGATTGTTATCTTTGCGGTCCTCTTGAATTTGTCAGAAACATGGAAGAAATGCTGTTAAATCTAAATATCCAAAAGGAAAAAATAAAGAAAGAAATATACGAATAAGCTCGGCATAGCTCCTTGATTTGATATATAGAAGAAGACATAAAAACAGTTCAAATGTTTATGTCTTTGACCATATATTTCGAGCCTATAAATTACTTAAAAATTCTGTTTATTAAATACTTGAACTCTTTATTCTTTATCAAATAAACCAGGCGCTTTAATTGCTCTCTTTTTGTTTGCATGTTTTCAAAAAAAACATATATCTTACTGAAAACCAAAGGGTATTTTGTTTCAATATGGTTATTTAAGCAAAAACTTATTAAGGAATTAGGAATATATCTTCTGCCAATTAAATAATAATAGTTAATAAATGGTTTTTTTTCAACAGCTTCTTTCGTCGCAATCTGCGTTCTTGTTTCGCGGTTTACACTCGCAATATCTTCATATTTTATAATGCCTTGTTCCAGTGCAGTTTTAGTTATCTCAAAATCAAGATAGTAAGCCATATTATTTTTATTTGTTTGGAATGGTTTAGGCAAGGTTAAAAGAAAGTTTATCCCTTCTCTCAAGCTTTCCGGAGTTTCGAACTCGCTCATTATAGTATCAAATCGTAATTCTGCTTTAGGCGCATATTTCAAGACTATGTTTGCGGCCATTCGAAGGTCATCATTTGTTTCCATTCGTTTATATATATTTTTTCTTATATTTTCAGATCCTGATTGCATTCCTAAAAAGATGTGCGATAATCCTGCATATGCCAAAGCTTTTATCATTTTAGGATTTTTTATCAGAGAAGCATGCCCAAAGCAAAAAAATGGTTTATCAATATGTCTCTTATATTTGATTGAAAAATCCTCGATCCAATCAGAGTCCATAGTGAATATATTGTCCCAGAAATTTATTTTCTCTATTTTTGGATATAACTTCAGCGCTAGTTTTAGTTCTTCTATCACATTATTAACGCTGCGGCGTCTTAAAAATTTGAAGTTAAACTCTCTGTTTAATACATGCTCAAAGCAAAATGTGCACCTCATAGGGCAGCCTCTAGAGGTAGTGATATTGTATCCATATTTGTAATGTGGGATAGGGTTATTTTTATGAATAATCCCATTTATAATATAGAATTTATTTTTATCAGAATAATCTGGAAATGGCAAGGAATCAAGATTCTGAATAAGGGGCCGATAGTCATTTTTGAATATCTTGCCATTTTTATCCTTTACCCAAAGATTTTTTACTGAATTGTAACTCCTTTTAGAAATTATCCTCTCAGCCAGCTCTATCAAAGATTCTTCTGCCTCGCCCCTTATTATAATGTATGCATATTTTAAACAGCGAATAGGGTCTATTATCGGCTGGATCCCGCCCCAAATTACTGGAACACGGAAGTTTTTTTTTATTTCTTTTGTTAAATCGGCGCAATCCCAGAAGCTCATTGACTGCACTGACATGCCGATAACATCAGGGTTTAGATCTTTTAATATTTTTATTAACGCTTCAATTTCGTGCGGTTTTGGAGGATTTCCGCCAAGAAAATTTAATTCACGAAAAAATATAGAATAAACCCGAAAACCCTGCTTTTCAAGAAACGCATGCATTCCTGCAGAGGTCATATTCAATGTTCCATTTAAATGAACTAGCGCAATTGTAAAATTTTCTCTTTTTATGCCCAACTCCCCTTTAATCTTGTTCATCTTATAGTGTTATTCTATTCATATATAAAACTTATGAAGTATAAAATTCAGAAAGTTTAAATAGCTTTTATTGCCATTTTTGCTATGGCAAAAAAATATAAGGTAATTTATAACCGCAATGGTTGCATAGAATTCGGAGGTTGCGCAGCTGCATCTCCAAAATTTGAGATAGCTAATGATAAGAAAGCAGATTTAGTCGGTGGAAAAAAGAATAAAGCAGGAGATTTTGAAATAATAATAGATGAAAGCGAGCTGCCGAAAAACAAGGACGCTGCAGAAATATGCCCCGTCAAGGTAATTCACATTTTTGATTTGGAAACTGGAGAGCAAATAATATGAATCTTTTAAACAAGGTAGTTGCTGATTTAGAAAAAGTAGAGGGTTTAAAAGTTTTGGGAGTAATTAGCAAGAAGTATAAGGGCATTTTATCTTCTCTTGAGGAAGGAAATAATCTTGGCATGATAGAATGCCTTAACAAAGAGCATACTCTTCTTTTAGCTCACAACTCAAACTTTCGCCAACCAGTGTCAGAAATAGTAAAAAGAACCGGAGAAACATTAATATTTCCTCCAGTTCCATTTCCAGAAGTCAGGGCTGAAAATGTGGTCTCGTCTTCGCCTTCATTAGCAGTCCACAACTGGCTTTTGAATGAATTTAATTTAGCTCTCACTCCAACAGAAGCGACTTTGCTGGTGGGTTTTAACAATTTCGGGACAGATAAAGATGCAGAAAATAACAATTTTGACGCACCGAGGACTTGAGCCATCAAATTCCGAATTTTGGCCAGAAAGCAGCTTCGAAGCATTTCAAAGCCACATAGAAAGAGGGTTCAGCATAGAGTTTGACCCAAATTTCTGTAAAGATGAAATTGTTGTATCTCATGATTCCACATTAAAAAGAATTACCGAAGGCAAAGACGAAAGAAATTTTTCAGAGCTTTCAATAAATGAATTAAAGTTTATAACTTATGGAAAAGAAAAACAAGGCAGAATACCCTCTTTAAGCGAGATTTTTGATTTGATAAGAGAAAGCAAAGCATCTTCACATGCCTTGCATCTCAAAGGTAAATATCAGGAAAAGGAGAAGATAGATTTACTGCTGAATGTTTTAGCCATGTATGCGGATACTCTCAATAAGCTTATTTTATTTGACATAAAACCAGAAACAGCCAAATATATAAAATCAAGGTTTCCTCAATTGAACTTAGTCCCCTCTGTCGCCCATTATTTTGATATTCAGCGTTATAATGGGTTAATCTACAATACTCTTCTAACCCTTGAAGATGCCATAAAATATAAAGGAGAGGGGTTGTATAACTGGGTATGGCTTGATGAGTGGGATACTATTGATGCGGAAGGCAAAGAAAAGTTATTTTATACAGCAGAAAATTTTAAGATATTAAGAGATGCAGGTTTTAAGATAGCTCTTGTCACTCCTGAACTTCACGGAACCTCGCCCGGTTTATATGGCGGAGAAAGCCATAAACACGCCGCAGATAAAAATATCCTGTTCCAAAGAATAAAAGAGATACTTGCTCTAAACCCAGATGCTATCTGCACAGATTATCCTAATGAAGTTCGTAACTTTTAAGTTTCCAGCTCTGCGTCTTGAACATACTTAATTCCTTTCCTCATCGCAATCTCTGCCTTGCACAGCTCAATCCCCATATCTGCTGCGTGCTGAAGCGTTGAGAGCATATCTTCCCTTATTAGCGTATTTACAATCTCCAATGCGGTTTTGCCTTTTACAACTGCCCGCATTTTGTTGTCTGGAAAAGTGCAGTATGCAGTTTCAATCTCCTTTGTTTCATTATTTATTTTTATCAGGAAATATCCTTTAGGATCCATTTTCCAGTCTTTAATCCTATCATATCCCGCCTTAATCTCCGGAGTCTCGCCCTCTTTAGTTATCTGCCACCACCTGCCCTTTATTGCTTCAACTTTGTTTTCCTGTTTTTCTTCAGCTTTATTTATTGTTTCTTCCATGTTTATATTTTTTTGCCAAATACCTTTTTTTCAATAAACTTCTTTATTATTTTTAATATGCTCATTCTCGAACCAAAAAAATAAATCAAATTTCTAAGTTTATACTTAACAGTCATATTGTTTCTTCCAAGTTTTTTAGGACTAAACTCATATCTAACATTATCCCAAATAGATGGTTTCCAAGCAAGGGTTAGGCAAGGTGAAAATGGATTAACTCTCATAGCAAATCCCTTATCATAGAACTCATGAGACATTTTGATATCCTCTCCCTGATTCCAAAATAATGCCTCATCAAACTTTACTTTTTCCCAAGCTGATTTCTTGAAAAGAATTAAAGAACCAACAATCACTGCGTTTTTATCCCAATCCCGATATTCTAAAATCCCAATTTTAGAAACTTTATTAAATCTGTTTCCATAAGTAATCCAATCGCCAGTTCTTTTACCTTGTTCATCATTCACCGGAAGAGTCAAAACCTCAAAATAATTATTATATTTTTTCATTCCTTTATACCAATTATTCCCTAAAATTATCCTATCATGCATAACTACAATATTCTCATATTTCGCAGCTTGGCATATTAAGTTCTTCTTTTTTGTAATCCATCCTTTCTCATCTAATTCATTGAAAGGTATGTACCTAAAATTTTTATCTTTCCTGTTAAAATATGTCCCACATACTATTATCTCATAATGTGGAATTTTTTGTTTTTTTATTGAATTTATCTGCCTCTCAATCCAATCATTTCTTTTTCCATTCGTGATAATCCCAAATGTCCATTTACCCAGAGAATCCTGTTTATTTAAGAGGGGTTTTATTTTCTCAATTACTATCTCGCTATTATTTTTTTCAACTATTCTTATTTTATCTTTTAGACAAAGATTAATCTCATCTACAAGTTGATTCATAGAGAGAATTTCATTATCATTTAAGTCTATAATTATATGGCCCCCAATCTTACAATAAATCAGCATTTCCTTAAGTAATATCCTATAGAATTTTGTTTTGTTTATTAAATTCTCTGAGTAAATAAAGTCTAGGCTTTCAGGTTTAAAAAAGTCTCTCAATGAATAAAAATTATCTGGTTCAATATAGACCTGCTTTACTCCTTCCAAATTTTTTTCTTCAGATAAGTTTACCCCCTTTCCAACTACAAATTTAGAAATATTATCAGATTCCATTCTCAATTTTCAATGACTTATTTAAGTCCTGTTTATTTTTAACCAAGTTCATCAATTGTTTAATGCCAAATTTGTTCCAAACTATTCTTTTTAGCTCATAACGCGGATTTTCCTTTATTTTCCGTAGTACTCTTTGCACTAAGTAAGGTATTCCTCTATTCAAGGCGCCCATAAATGCGATGTGGTCTGCCATTTTAGATTGCTCACTTTCAGTATATTCCTTCGTATATCTTGGGCAGGGCTTATCGGTTAACCAGTAATTATCATCAATGTCGCCTTCAGATTTCATTAAATTGTAGATCTCAGTTCCAGGATAAACCCATAATACAGTTGCGCAGAAAAAATCCATCGGAACATGTTTATGTAATTCATTAGTCAGTTGAATTGTTTCATTTACTGTATCCCATGTCTCACCAGGAAATCCCACCATCAAGAATTTTACAAACTTAATCTTATCCTTAAAGTGCGCACATATCTTAAATGTTTCGATTATGTCTTCAGGAGTTACATTCTTATGAATATTTTTTAGTAATTCTCTGCTTCCAGTTTCTATGCCAAATCTTATCTCTCTAAAACCTGCCTGAGCCATCCATGAGAGAAGCTCATAACTGCAGGGTTTAATTCTCCCCGAGCAGATAAATTTAATTCGATGGTTTATTCTCTTCTTGACTACCTCTTTGCAGAATTCTATAACCCTATCTTCATCTAAGGTCAGAGTATCATCTGAAAATTCTACTTCTTTAATCTGCGGAAATCTGTTCAGGATATACTCTATTTCTGCAATAACATTCGAAACAGATCTCTTTCGATACCTCCTTCTTGTTATCTCATGAAGGCAGCAAAACGAACATTGGTATGGGCATCCTCTAGTTGATAAAATGCAAACACCTATTCTTTTCGAATTCATAAATGCTTCATGATTTGGAAAAGGCAAGCTATCCAAATCCTGTATTAAATCTCTTTCAGGAGTTACCATCACCTTCGGACCATTTTTATACGCGATACCCCTTATTTTTGTAAGGCTTTTGTTTTGCATTAAAGCATTAGCGAGTTCTACAGTAGTTATTTCTCCCTCGCCAATCACCACTGCCTCTATTGGAAAGTTTAATAAGAGTTGCTCATACATCATCGTAGGGTGCATTCCTCCTAAAATAATCTTTATATCTTTGTTAATCTCCTTTATTTTTTTAATTGCTCTGTATGTTGAAACACGAGTCATGGTCATTACAGAGAAACCAACAATATTCGGTTTAAATTCAACAATTATTTCTTCTATCTTGTTCATTGCCTTTTCATCATCCCAATTTGCAAAATCTATTGTCCTAACCTCAAAACCCTCTTTTTTTAAAACCGTATCAAGATAAGCCATTCCCAGCGGGTAGGTCTCATTCGGTCCAACTGTTCTAGCTTTATTCTTTTCTTCTACAGGCGTTTCCAATAAAAAAATTTTACCCTTTATCATTATTTTTTATTAAATTCCAGATTTAAAAATTTTATCATTTGCGGATTATTATGGATTTAGTTGGACAGTTTTCTGTTGCTTCTATTACTGATTTTTCTTGCTCTTTTTTTATATTTTGGGTTTTTATGATTGCTTTCATATCTCGAATCTCAAAGACCCCCGGGGATAATGCTTCACAAGCCCCACAACCAATACATTCTTCCAGCTTAATTGAAGCCTTCATTGTTCTTTTATAAAACTTGCCTTTAAAAGCCTTCTGAATTTTCTTAATCAGTAGCATACTTATCCCCAACAACGCTCGGAACTTTCACAACCACATTAACAACATCGGTAATAGCTTTAAAATCCGTTGCCTCGCCTGGCTCCATAACTATAATATCTCCTTCTCCATATTCCTTGTCGTTCATTAAAACGCTTCCGCTTAATATTGCAGTTACTTCTGTCGCAATTTTATGCAGGTGTTTTGCTTCAAAATCCCCTGCTTTATATTTTTTCACCGCTACTTCACAGTCCTTTGTTCTAAAAGCTGACTCAAAGTCTCCGACAAACCAACCTTTAGTCATGCTGTCAAGCTTATAGATTTTCATTTTAACTGCTAATTATTCATAATATTTAAATATATGTAGATTGATATTTTTTTGCATGAAAAAAAATACCTTTTTGCCAGACTCATTGAATAAAATAGAAACGCAACACTTCATTTTAAGGGAAGAAACCCTGCAATACTTAGAAAGAGAGATAGCAGAGGGTAGATGGGCGAATGTTTCGCCAATTTATTTAGTGAAAAATTCAATGTGGCAAATTGGAAGAGATACAGAATTTATGGTTTATAATGGTCATCATCGTTTTTTAAAAGCTAGAAAACATGGGCTTCCTTTAGCGGCAGTTATAATTAGCCCAGTTAGAGCATATCTCTCAAATTTTATTCCCGGATTAATACCAAAAGAAGAGAGATGTCTTTTTGATCCAGGAAACATAGGATAACTCTATTTTTGAATAATCTCTTTTTCCAATTCATCAAGCGTTTTTAATACTTTCTCTATATCATAAGGATTTGCAATCTGGCAGACTTTAGCGCCCGTTGCTCTCGCAGCTTCTAAACCCACTGGAGAGTCTTCAACTATCAGCACATCCTCTTTTGTTAGTCCAAGCCGTTCCATAGCTTTCAAATACATCTCCGGGCTTGGCTTGGGATTTATAACTTCCTGATTAGACAGCAAAAAAACAGCACCGCTAACCCCTGCATGCTCTACAAGAAGTTCTGTGCTTTTTCTTATAGAATTACTGCAAACACAAAACGGAATCTCTCTATTTTTAACTTCTTCTATAACTGCCAAAACCTCCGGAATTGGCTTTATATGTTTCGGAATTAGCTGAAATGTTATCTCCTGCTTTTTTGCATTTATCTCTTCTATTAAATCTTTGTAAAAACCGAGTTTTTCAAGCTTCTTTTTTGTTGGCAGTCCATTAAGGTTCTGCATATGATACTCTTCAGAAATTTCTTTATGTGGCCTAACCGCTTCAAGAAATGCCTTTTCATGTAGCTTAACAGCATCAACTAAAACCCCATCCAAATCAAATAGTATGGCTTTTATCATTTCTGTATTTATTCAGCAGTATTTAACATATACTCTACGACTTTAGTATTTTTACCATTTGTCGTTGAGTAGATAGGGAAAGACTTATGTCTTTACCTATAGATTGATGTCAGGAAAGTTGTGCTGTATCTCTCCTCTTTTCAAAAAATCAAGAAATTTATCAACGTCTTTTGGCGTGCCAAGTCCATGAACAAATCTAGGTCTTGACAATCTTACAAGCTTGCCTCTTCTTATCAGATAATTATAAACAGGTGCCACATAAAACTCATTGTTTGTCCTGTCATTTTCATCTATCATTTCTTCTGCAGCCCATACAAAATCTCTGCCTTTACCAAAGTAATACGCTCCTATATTGGCATTCCTGCTTATTTGTATTTTCTCTGCTGTTTCTATCACATATCCTTCGTTGTCTGTTTTAGCAAAACTCCATTTTGCATTATTTGCATAAAACACAGGTATTATGCCGTCAATTTTTTCATAACTTTCAATTTCTTTAAATAATGTTTTACCATCTATAAAATGGTCAGAATCTGTTATTAACAAGGAGGTATCATTATTTATCAGCTCTCTGGCTAGCAGTGCAGTGCAAGCGGCGCCTTCTGTTACTCTCTCAACAACGATAATCTTGATCTCATTTCCAAAAATATTCCTTAATTCTTCATCAATCTTCGCTTTTTCTACATGTTCTTTCAGCACAAGAAATATTAGCTGGTGCTCTTTTCTTAGAGGCAAAGACGACAGCGCCCATTCAATCATAGTCTTCCCAGCAATTCGTATAATTGGCTTTGGTCGAGCATACTCTGGATTTTTATTGCTTTCCTGCAAAAACCTGCTGCCTCTCCCCGCCATCGGAATAACTATGTTCATGCTCATTTTAATTTATATTTCAGATGCTTAATTTATAAACATGATGATACTTTAAACCATACTTTCACTCTTAATATTTAGGAGTGACAGAATTAGAGGGGATAATTTCCTAACCTTTTTAAAGTAGTTCAACTCATAAAAAAAATGGTTGACAAGATAAGCGTTGCTTCAGACGCTCTGTTAAAAGGTGCAAGGCATGTCTTAAAGCTTCGCAAGAAATCCGCATCCCTTTAGGGTGCGGATGAATTGCGACCAT